>JADGQG010000110.1 GCA_017882025.1 Chloroflexota bacterium | reverse complement strand
CCGTTGATGTAGTCGAAGACGACCGCGAGAACCAGGACGACGACGAGGGACGCGGTCACCGAATCCAACCCGTAAGGCAAGCGTTACGGTGGTTCCGGGTGGGTCGGTCGAGCATGGTCGGCAAGTATCGCGCTCCTGCGGCCTGCGAGTTCGACCGCGGCGCAACAGGACGTTAACGCGACGGCGACGCTGCCTTTACGTGACCGGTCGACCATCGATGGCGTGATCGTCGAGCCGCTCCCCCGCCTGGAAAGTGCCCGCCGTCGCCTCCTTCGTCTCCGCCGTGCTGGACCGATGACCGACGAGCCGATGGCGTCGATGCTGGCGCGGCGCGCCGCCGAGCTCCTGCGCGCGGTCGAGACCGGGGCCGTCGCGCCGCGTTGGCGCCGTCCCGGCTTCGGTCGGGCCGTCGACGAGGTCCGCGCCCAGCTCGGGCCGATCGAGGGGCGCGGGACGCTCGCGGCGTCGTTCGGGCGAGAGGCCGCCCGCCGGATGGCAGGCGATGAGGCCTCGGCTCCGCTCGACCTCGCCTACGCGGTGCGCTGGCTCGAGCTTGACCCGGCGTGCCCGCGACCGATCCCCGCCTGGACGGACTGGCTCCCGGCCGAGCCTGGCTGAGCCGTCGGTACCGCCCGGTCGGCGCGCCGGTATCCTTGGGCCATGCGCCTCAGTCGGCTCTTCTTCACGACGCTCCGCGACGATCCCAACGACGCGGAGATGCCATCGCATCGCCTCCTGGTCCGGGCCGGCTACGTCCGCCAGCTCGGGTCCGGGATCTACTCGCTGCTGCCGCTCGGCTTCCGGGTCGCGAAGCGGGTGGAGCAGGTGATCCGCGAGGAGATGGACCGGATCGGTTGCCAGGAGATGGAGATGCCGGTGGTCCACCCGGCGGAACTCTGGCGCGAGACGGGCCGGTACGACGCGATCGGACCCGAGATGGCCCGCTTCAAGGATCGTGCCGGGCGCGACATGGTCCTGGCAATGACCCACGAGGAGGTCGTGGCCGACCTTCTCCGCGACATCGTCCGCTCGTACCGCCAGCTCCCGATCATGGTCTACCACTTCCAGACGAAGTGGCGCGACGAGCCGCGGGCGCGCGGCGGGCTGATCCGCGTCCGCGAGTTCGTCATGAAGGACTCGTACAGCTGCGACCTGGACCTGGCCGGGCTGGACGTCAGCTACGAGCGGCACTACGAGGCCTACTCCCGCATCTTCGAACGCCTGGGGCTCCGCGCAATCGCGGTCGCGTCCGACGTGGGCATGATGGGCGGCTCGCAGGCGCACGAGTTCATGGTCCTCAACCCCTACGGCGAGGACGTCCTGGTCCTGTGCGAGACGTGCGGCTTCTCGGCCAACCGCCAGGTCGCGACGGTCCGTGTCTCCGAGCCGCCCACGGAGTCCGCGCTCCCGCTCGAGGAGGTCGCCACGCCGGGCGCGACGACGATCGCAGAGCTCGCCGCGTACCTCGGGGTGAGCGCGGAGGAGACGGCCAAGGCGGCCTTCTTCGTCGACCGCGATGGCCGGCTCATCACGGCCATCGTCCGCGGGGACATGGACGTCAACGAGACCAAGCTCGCCAACGCGGCCAAGGCCACCGACCTCCGGCCGGCCCGGACGGACGAGATCGAGGCCACCGGGATGGTGCCCGGCTACGCGTCCCCCATCGGCGCGCGCGACACGTTCGTGGTGGTCGACGAGCTGGTCGCCCGGTCCTCGAACCTGGTGGCGGGCGCGAACCGGCCCGGGTTCCACCTGCGAAACGTCAACGTCCCGCGCGACTACACGCCGGACCTGGTCGCGGACCTCTCGAACGCCCGCGAAGGCGACGGCTGCCCGACGTGCGGCGCGCCGGTGATCCTGCGGAACGGGATCGAGGTCGGGAACATCTTCAAGCTCGGCACGAAATACACGGTGGCGCTCGGCGCCGAGTACCTCGGCGAGGACGGCGGCCGCCACCCGATCGTGATGGGCAGCTACGGCATCGGCGTCGGTCGAGCCCTCGCCTGCGTCGTCGAGGCGCATCACGACGCGAAGGGGATCGCCTGGCCGGCGGAGGTCGCGCCGTATGCCGCCCATCTCGTCTCGCTGGGTGCCGCGAAGGACCCGCACATCGCGGAGGTGGCCGGACGGCTCCACGACCTGGCCCTCGCGGCGGGCCACGAGATCCTGTGGGACGATCGCGACGAATCGCCGGGCGTGAAGTTCACGGACGCCGAGCTCCTGGGGATGCCCGTCATCCTGACCGTCAGCCCACGTTCGCTCGCCGCGGGCGGCGTCGAGGTGACGGCGCGGGCGACCGGCGAGCGTTCGATCGAGCCGCTCGCCGTCGTGGAGGAGCGTCTCCGCGGCTGAGCTGCCGCGAGCGCCACCGTGGACCCCGTCACCCTCGTCGCGCTCGGTTCGGTGGGCGCCGCCGCGCTCCTCCTCGCGGTCGGGATTCAGCGCGGGGGCGCGCCCGGCGCGACGCGCTCCGGCGACCGGGCCTCCCCCGACGCGGCGCAGGCGCGCGCGCGCGCCGCTTCTGCCGAGGAGCGCGCGGCGGTCGCGGTGCGGGACGTGGGCGTCCTCGTCGACCTCGTCGGGATCGGCGTGGTGCGGGTCGCTGAGGACCTGACGGTGGTGACGGTGAACGAGGCCGCCGCGCGCCTGCTGGCCCGGCGGGCGGCCGGACTGCCGGGTCGAAGCGTCATGGAAGCCTTCACCGACCACCGGTTGGAAGAGATCGTCCAGGCGGCCCTGCGGACCGGGGCCGCGGTCGGCGAGCTGACGATCCGGACCACCGACGCGCCGACGCTCCTCGTGCGTGCGCGACGCATGCCCGCGGGCGATGCCTGGGTCGTCCTCGAAGACGTCTCCGAGCTCCGTCGGCTCCAGCGGATTCGGACCGAGTTCATCGACAACCTTGCGCACGAGTTGCGCACGCCGCTCACGACCGTCAGCCTCCTGGCGGAGACGCTCGCGCTCGAGGCCGATCAGCTCCCGCCGCGGACGGCCGAGCGGATCGCGAAGATCGAGGTGGAGACCGGCCACCTGGTCCAGATGGTGAACGAGCTCCTGGACCTCTCGAAGATCGAGAGCGGCAGCACGGCCCTCGTCCTCGACGACGTGGACCTCGCCCGTCTTGCGAACGCGACCGTGGAGCGGCTGAGCCTTTTCGCCGAGCGGCAGGGCGTCCGACTGGTGGTCGATGCAGCGGGAGTGGCTCCGCGCGTCCGCGGCGACGGCGAGCGCCTGGGACAGGCGCTCCTGAACCTGCTCCACAACGCCGTGAAGTTCAGCCCGGCCGGCGCAGAGGTCGTGGTCCGGGTCGCCGCGAGCGAGCACGAGGCCGTCGTCGCAGTAGTGGATCATGGGCCGGGAATCCCACGCGCCGCGCTGCCGCGCGTCTTCGAGCGCTTCTACAAGGGGGACCGGGCGCGCACGCGCGGCGTCGGCGGGACGGGGCTCGGCCTGTCGATCGCCCGCCATGTCGTCGAGGCGCACGGCGGCCGGATCTGGGTGGAGTCGGAGGAGGGGATCGGGTCCACGTTCGCGTTTGCCCTGCCGATCACCGGACCGGATCTCGCCGCGACGCCGGGCGCCTGAGCGTGCTTCGTCTCGCGCATCGCGGCGATCACGCCCGCGCGCCGGGCTTGACCTCGCGGCGTTCACCATCACGCGCCGCCGGACGCTCGCGCGGCTTGCCCGGCTGGGCGTCGCCGCGGCCTGTGTGGAGGGCGCCGCCCTCAGAGATCCCGGCGCATCGCGGGGACGCTCGACGGACACGCACTCGTGAACTCCACCGAGCCGGCGATGCCGGCGGGAGCCGCGGCCCGATCGGCGACATCCCAGCCGCGGGCGGCGAAGAACGGGCCCGCCGTCTCCGTCAGGAGCCAGGCTTCGTGCGCGCCCGCGGCCCGCGCATGGTCGAGCGCACGCGCGACGAGGGCGCTCCCCATCCCGTGACCGCGCGCGCCCGCCGTGACCGCGAGCGACCGCAGGAGGGCCGCCTCTCCGAACGTCTCCAGGGCCACGCAGCCCATGAGGCAGTCGTCGTCGGCCCGCGCCACGAAGAGCATCCCGTCCCGCACGCAGGCCGCCAGCCCATCGCGGGTCAGGCCGGCTGCCTGGAGGAGGAACTCGACCTCCGGGAGGTCGTCCGCGCCGCCGACCTGGACGGCCGGGAAGCTCGCGGTCATCCGCAGCAGCTCCCCGACCCGCAGCACGGATCGGCGCCCGTCGGGCCCTCGCCGAGGATCACGCCGCCGGCTGGCGGCAGGGCTCGCGCCGCGCGGAGGCCCGCCCCGGCAGCCGTGGCGGCGTCCCGTTGCGACGCACCCGGACCGGCGGCCGGCCTGACTGCCGCGACGATCGCTCCGTACATTCTGTCGCCCACCGCGTGCGTCGGGGTCAGGCGAATCTCGGCCAGGCCGGCCTCCGCGAGCCCGGCGGCGTACTCGCCGAACGACAGCGCCCCCGCGGTGCAGCCCACGAAGTCGCCCCGCTCGGCGCGATCGGCCGGCGACAGGTCGTCGTCGGCCACGACATCGCTCACGCCCAGGCGCCCACCCGGCCGGAGCACGCGCGCGATCTCGGCGAAGACGCGCGGCTTCTCCGTGGAGAGGTTGATCACGCAGTTGCTGATCACGACATCGACCGACGCGTCGGGGAGCGGGATCGCCTCGATCTCGCCCTGTACGAACCTCGCGTTCTCGACGCCGGCATCCGCCGCGTTCCGGCGAGCCAGGGTCAGCATCTCGTCGGTCATGTCCAGGCCGTAGGCCATTCCGCCCGGCGCCACGCGCCGCGCGGCGATGAGCACATCGATCCCGCCGCCGGACCCGAGGTCGAGGACCGTCTCGCCGGGCCGGAGATCCGCGACCGCGGTGGGGTTGCCGCAGCCGAGGCTGGCCGCGATCGCGTCAGCGGGAAGCGGCCCGAGCTCGTCCGGCGTGTAGAGGCCGGGGCCGAAGACCGGGTCCCCGGACGCATCACCGCCGCAGCAGCCCGGTCCCTCGAGGACCGTGAGCGCGGCACGGGCGTAGTGGTCGCGCACGTCGGCGCGGAGCTGGTCGGTCATCGGATGGCTCCCGTGGCCGCGATCGCGCGCCCCTCGAGCGCAGCAATCAGACGGTGAACGAAGGATACGCGGCAGCAGCGCGCGATCTCGGCGGCGAGCCGCGCGACGCGGCGGCGCTCCTGGCTCGCCGGCATCTCGTCGAGCGCTCGTTCGGCCCGGATGACCTCGGAGAGGATGGCGGTGGAGATGAGCATCGGATGGTCCTCGGGCTGCGGGGTGCGTGTCGATGGCGAACTCTAGGTCATATATCGACGCTTGTCAATATAGAAGTGCATCGATAGAATGGCCGACATGGCGCGACTCGACGATCCTGACGTCCGGCTCCTCGGCGCGCTCGCGGACCCGGCTCGGCTGGCCATCGTGCGACTGCTCGCGGCCGACGGCGCCGTGTGCGCGTGCGATGTCGCACCGTCGGCCGGCCTCTCCCAGCCGACCATCTCGCACCACCTCCGCGTGCTCAGGGAGGCGGGCGTGGTGCGCCGCGAACGGCGCGGAACGTGGATCTGGTACGCGCTGGAGCCTGCCGCGAGCGAGCGACTGGTCGCGATCGGCGCCGCGCTTCGACCCGGCCCGTCGCTTCCAGCCGTCGCCCTGGGCGGCGCGGCTATCGTCGCAGGAGGTCCGGCGGAACCAGCCAGCGCAGCTCCGCGGAGCCAGGGGTCAGCGGCCGCTCCACGTCCAGCAGCGCGAACGCCCCTTTCCGCATCCGGAGGCCGGGCGACCCGGTGAGTGAGACCAGGAGGTCGCTGAAGTCCGGATCGTGACCCACGAGGACGAGCCGGGCCGGGCTCCCCGCGTCGTCGAGGATCGTCTCCACCGTCGCGACGTCGACGAAGTCGCCCAGCCGTGGATCGATGCGGACTGATACGCCCAGCCGGTCGGCAACGAGCTCGGCCGTCTCGCGGGCACGGACGCGGGGTGAGGTGAGCACTGCGTCCGGGACGAACCCGGCCGCGGCGAGGAAACGGCCGAGCCGCTCCGCCTGCTGGCGCCCCTTGTCCGTCAACGGTCGGAGGTCGTCGGGCCGATCCCACGCGGCGGAGTCGCCGGCATGCGCGTGGCGGAGGAGCCCCAGCTCCACGGTCAGGCCTCCCGGCCGGTCGGCGCCGGCCCACGGCCGTGGGCCCGGCGGGCGACCGCCAGGAACGGCTTGATCCGGATGCTGATCTCGCCCATCACGCGTCGGAAGACGGCGAGTCGCTCGGCGTCCGTCCCCTGGGCAGCTGCCGGATCGTCGAATCCCCAGTGGATCGACTCGTGCTCCCCGGGAAACACCGGGCACGCCTCGCGCGCCTGGTCGCAGACGGTGATCACGTAGTCGAAGGGCTCGTCGAGGTACTCGACGACGGATTTCGAGTGTGCGCCCGACCAGTCGACGCCGATCTCGGAAAGCGCCCTGACCGTCAGCGGATTGACGCCCCCGGGGTGGGTGCCCGCCGAGTGGACGTCGAAGTCGGACCGGCCGAGGCGGCCGAGGATTGCCTCGGCCATCTGGCTCCGCGCGGAGTTGCCGGTGCAGATGAACAGGACGCGGATGGGCGGCCGCGAGTCGCTCA
>JADGQG010000109.1 GCA_017882025.1 Chloroflexota bacterium | reverse complement strand
GACCGCGGACGCGGTCGCCGGTGGTCTGCGGCGTGCCGGCGTGACTCTCCGGCTGGGCGTCCGGGCGTCCCGCGTCCTGCCTGGCGGCGGCGACGGCGGAATGCACCGCGTGGAGCTGTCGGATGGATCCCACGTCGATGCGGCGCGGCTCGTCGTTGCCGTGGGACGTAGCGTGCCACTCGACGGGCTCGGCCTCGAGGCCGCGGGGGCGGCGCGCGACGAGCGAGGACGCCTGGTTCCGGACGACCGGCTCCGCGTCGCGCCCGACGTCTATGTGGCCGGCGATCCCGCCGGGCCGGTCCTCCAGACGCACGTCGCGAACTACCAGGGCACGCTGGCCGTCCGGATCGCGCTCGGCGAGGACCTGCGGTTCGACGGGCACGCGATTCCGCGGGCCATCTTCACGGATCCGGAGACAGGTTCGGTCGGCATCACGCTCGAGGAGGCGCAGGCGCGCGGCCTGAACGCGTTCGAGGAGGTGCAGGATCTGGCGAAGACCGCCCGCGGCTACGTCTCGGACGCCGGCGGCCACGTCACGGTGGTCGTGGAACGCGGGACCGGCCGCCTCCTGGGGGCGTTCCTCGCCGGGCCGGGCGCCTCGGAGGCCGTCCACGAAGCGGTGCTCGCGATCCGTGCCGGCGTGCCGGTCGCGGTGCTGGCGGACACGATCCACGCCTTCCCGACCACGGCCCGGGTCCTCGGCACGGCGTTCATCGCGGCCGCGGCCCGGCTGCGACGCGGCGACTGACCCGCGAGCGGGCGCGGCCGACGTTCCTACCCGGCACGGCGGGCGCGGCGGCCGGCGATCGCCGCGAGCAGCAGGAGAATTCCGAGGAGCGCCACGGTCGCGCCGGCCACCACACCATCGCGCGACGGGCCGCGGGTCCACGCCGAGTCCCGGGCGAGCGGCGATGTCGCGGCGGTTCCCGAGGACCCGCTGGCAATCCCTGGAAGGGGCGTGGCGTCCCAGCCCCGCCCGACCGCTGAGGCAACCCTCGTCGCAGACGCCGGCGCATCGCCCGGCGAGACCGGCAGGGGACCGCGATCATCCCCAGTCGGAGGGACCGCGGGCGGCGCCGGCGCCGCGACCCCGTCGGGATCCGGCGGCGTGGACGACCCACCCGCGGGTGGGAGGCCCACTCCGGTGTTCGCGATCCCCAGCAGATCCGGGACCGTCACGAACGTGAACCCGCGGGCACGGTACCCGGCGATCAGCGCCGGCAGAATGCGCGGGGTGACCGACGGCCCGGCGTGCAGGAGCACGATGGAACCGGGTCGGCCGGCGCTCGCGTTCGCCAGCACGGTGGCGTCGCCGGCGTGCCGGTTCGTGTCGCCGCCGGTCACGTCCCACAGGACGATCGTGGGAAAGCCGGCCGCAGCGGCGGCGGCATCCGATACGGCGTCGTGATAGCCGTACGGCGGCCGGAAGACGGGGATCATCGGTCTCCCGGTGACCTCCTGCACGAGGCCGGCATTGCGGACGAGATCAGCGACAACCTGGGCGGGTGGCCGCCCGCGCACGTCCTGATGGAGCACGGTGTGGTTTCCGATCGGGTAGCCGGCCGCCGCGATCGACCGCCAGAGCTGCGGGTCCAGGCGCAGATAGGCGCCGTTGACGAAGAAGGTCGCCGCCACTCCCGCCCGCGTCAGTTCCTCGAAGATCTTGCGTACGTTCGCGGGCGCATATCCGTCGTCGAACGTGAGGGCCACGACCTGGTCCGTCCGCGGGCCGTGGAAGACCACCCGGAGTGGGTCGGTGACTCCGTCGCTGCCCGGCGGGATCCCCGGGCGGACGTCGATGTTTCTCGGGTCGGCGGCTCGCACCGCACCCGGGATCAGCCCCACGGAGAGCAGGAATGGCACGAGGAGCGTCACACAGCGCAGCAACGCGGTGGCGCGACTTCGTGCGACGGTGCCGGGAGCCATCCACCAACGATAGACGCCTCCGGTTCGAAGCGCCGGAGGCCGGCCGTTGCCGTGCGATTCCAGCCGATCGCGTCCCGGACACGGACCGCGTCAGCCTGCCGGCGTCGGCCCCGGCACCGGTTCCGGCGGACGCGCCTCGAGTCCCGCGACCTGTCGCATGTCGAACGCGGCCAGCTCCGGGAACGAGCGGACCATGGCGACGAGGCCGACCAGACAGAGCAACCCGCCGCTGACGACGGAGAGCTGGGCGCCCGCGAGCGAAGCCACCGCGCTCGCCTCCATGTCACCCAGCCGCGGGCCACCGGTCACGACGAGGATGTGGATCGAGGTGACCCGCCCGCGGAGGTCGTCTGGGGTCAGCAGCTGGACGATCGCGCTACGGAGGACGGCCGTGATCACGTCGGCCGCGCCGGCGGCAGCCAGGAAGAAGAGCGCGAGCGGGAAGCTGAACGTGCACAGCCCGAACGCGGTGATCGCAAGGCCCCAGCCCGCGGTCGCCCAGAGCACGGCCCGTCCGGTCCGTCGGACCCGTCCGACCCAGCCGGTCAGGAGCGCCCCGACCACGGCCCCGGCGGCCGGGGCGGCGGCAAGCAGGCCGAGACCTGCCGGCCCAACCCGGAAGACGTCGAGCGCCAGAACCGGGAAGAGCGCCGTCGGCATCCCGAAGATCATCGCGTTGAGGTCCACCGCGAAGGTCGCGAGGATTGCGCGACGACGACGCGCGAACCGCAGGCCTTCCGCGATTGCCGCGAGGCTCGGGCGGACCGCCCCGTGAGCCGGCGGGATCGGGGCGATGAGGAGGAGCGCCCCGATGGCAGCCGCGAACGTGATCGCGTCGAAGACGTAGCAGGCGGCGATCCCGAGCGTCGCGAGGACCAGCCCGCCGATCGCCGGCCCGACCACGCCGGCCGCCTGGAAGTTGAGCTGGCCCAGCGCGATCGCGGCCGGAAGACGCTCGCGCGGCACGAGCCGCGGCACCGCGGAGGCGCGCGCGGGCTGATCGATCGCGCCGAGGCCCGCGGCGATGAACGCGACCGCGTAGATCGCGAGGACCGGCGTTGCCGGCAACAGCGCCAGACCGGCCAGGGCGACGCTCGCAGCCGCCAGCCCGGCCTGCGTCAGGAGGAGGAGCCGGCGGCGGTCGACCGCGTCGGCGACGACGCCCCCGCCGAGCGCGAACGCCATGATCGGCACGACCTGGACGAGCGCGAGCGCGCCGATCGCCAGCGGGGTTCCGGTCAGGACGTAGAGCTGGTACGGCAGGACGATCGTGGTGACCTGGCGCCCCAACCCGCTGACGACCTGGCCGATCCAGAGGAGCCGGAAGTCGTGGTCGCGCCGGAGCGGCTCCACGTCGACGATGAGCCCGCGGAGCCGATCGCGACGGCGGGCGGGCAGGGGTGACTCCGGCATCGCGCCATGATCCCACCCGGGACGACACGAAGCCCGGCCTCGAGGCCGGGCTTCGTCGTTCGTTCGTGCCGCCAGGTCCGCCGGCCGGCCGGCGGACCTGGCGCCGGGGTTGGTCCCCTACTTGTCGTTCTCGGCCGCGTGGACCAGGACCGCCTGTGCTGCCGCGAGGCGCGCCACGGGGACGCGGAACGGCGAGCAGGAGACGTAGTTGAGGCCGATCGCCTCGCACTTGTGGATCGAGGCGGGATCGCCGCCGTGCTCGCCGCAGATGCCCACCTCGAGGTCCGGGCGGGTCGAGCGCCCCTTCTCGACAGCCATCCGCATCTCCGCGGCGATCACCTCGTCCAGCGTCTGGAACGGGTTCTCGGGCAGGATCCTGTCCTCGACGTACTTGAGGAGGAAACCACCCTCCGCGTCGTCGCGGCTGTAGCCGAAGGTCATCTGGGTGAGGTCGTTCGTGCCGAAGCTGAAGAACTCGGCGTGCTTGGCGATCTCGTCCGCGACCCAGCAGGCCCGCGGGATCTCGATCATCGTGCCGAACTTGAAGTCGATCTCCTCGCCGGCCTTGGCCACGACGGCCTCCGCCTCCGCGTCCAGCAGGGCACGGGTGGCAATAAGCTCGTTCACGTGGCCGACGAGCGGGATCATGATCTCCGGCCGTGGGTCCTTGCCGGCACGCTTCACCGCCACGGCGGCGTTGAGGATCGCCCGGGTCTGGATCTTCACGAAGTCCGGGATCATGAGCCCGAGGCGACAGCCGCGGAGGCCGAGCATCGGGTTCTGCTCGTGCATCGACTTGATGGTGGCGAGGAGCTCCTTGTCCTCTTCGGTCGCCGCGTCGCCCGCCTTCGTCACCTTGACGAGCTGCTCTTCGAGGTTGGGAAGGAACTCGTGGAGCGGCGGGTCGATGAGGCGGATGACGACCGGCAGGCCGCTCATCGCGGCGAGGATGCCCTCGAAGTCGCCTTGCTGGAGCACCTCGAGCTTGCCCATCGCCTCGTCGAAGGTGGCCACCGCTTCGGCCTCGTCGGCCGTCAGCGCTTCGCCCGCCGCCATCTTTACCTTGGCGCGGGTCGCCGCATTGGCGACGAGGATGGCGCCGCGGACGATCTCCAGGCGCTCGCCCTCGCGGAACATGTGCTCGGTGCGGCAGAGGCCGATCCCCTGCGCGCCGTAGCCGCGGGCCTGGGCGGCCTCTTCCGGCTTGTCGGCGTTGGTCCAGATCTGAAGCCGCCGGATCTCGTCGGCCCAGCCCAGGATCTTCTGGAGCTCGGGCTGGTCCTCGAACCGTGCGGAAACGGTCGGCAGCGCGCCGACGAAAACCTCGCCGGTGGAGCCGTCGACGCTGATCCAGTCACCTTCGGCGAAGCCGATGCCGGAGTCGCTGGACTTCGCGGTCTTCGTGCCGTAATCGACGACAAGCTCGGCGCAGCCGGCGACGCAGGGCTTGCCGATCTGGCGGGCGACCACGGCAGCGTGCGACGTGGCGCCGCCGCGCGCGGTGAGGATGCCCTGGGCGACGGCCATGCCGTGGAAGTCGTCCGGAGAGGTCTCGACGCGGACCAGGACGACCTTCTCGCCTCGGGCGACCCACTCCACCGCGACGTCCGCGTTGAAGACGGCGCGGCCGACGGCCGCGCCGGGGGACGCGTTGAGGCCCTTGGCGATCCGGTTGGCGACCTTCCGGGCGATCGGGTCGAACTGGTCGCGCAGCAGCTGGTCAACCTGGGCCGGCTCGATCCGGGCGACGGCTTCCGCCTTGGTGATGACCCCGTCCTCGACCATATCGCAGGCGATCTTCACGGCCGCGGCGGCGGTCCGCTTCGCGTCACGGGTCTGGAGCATGTAGAGGCGGCCGCGCTCGATCGTGAACTCCAGGTCCTGGACGTTCCGGTAGTGGTTCTCGAGCTGGGTCGCGATCCGCTGGAACTCCGCGTAGGCCTCCGGCATCTCGTCGGCGAGGTGGCTGATCTTCTCCGGAGTCCGGATGCCGGCCACCACGTCCTCGCCCTGGGCGTTGACGAGGTATTCGCCGTAGAGGGCCTTCTCACCGGTGTTGGGGTCGCGGGTGAACGCGACGCCCGTCCCGGAGTCGTTGCCCATGTTCCCGAAGACCATGGTGACGACGTTGACGGCGGTGCCGAGATCGTGCGCGATCTTCTGGCTGTTGCGGTAGTCGTTGGCCCGCTTGCCGAACCACGAGGCGAAGACGGCCTTGATGGCCAGGTCCAGCTGCTCGTTGGGGTCGGCTGGGAACTCTCGCCCGGCGTCCTCCGCAACGATCTCCTTGAACTCCGTGACGAGGGCCTTGAGGTCCTCGACGGTGAGATCGGTGTCCTTGGCGCCTTCGCCGTGGGCCTTCTTGCGCGCCTCCAGCGGCTCGTCAAAGCGCTCCGCCTTCACGTCGAGGACGATCCGCCCGAACATCTGGATGAAGCGCCGATAGGCGTCCCAGCCGAAGCGCTCGTTGCCCGTCAGCGCGACGAGGCCCTGGAGCGTCCCCTCGTTGAGGCCCAGGTTGAGGACGGTGTCCATCATGCCCGGCATCGAGAACTTCGCGCCCGAGCGGACAGAGACGAGGAGCGGGTTCTTCGGGTCGCCGAAGCCCTTGCCGGTGCTGGCCTCGACGGCCTTCACCGCTTCGAGGACGTCATCCCAGAGGCCGGTGGGAAGCTGCTTGCCGGCCGCGAAGTAGTCATTGCAGGCTTCTGTCGTGATCGTGAATCCGGGCGGTGTCGGCAGCCCCGCGTTCGTCATCTCGGCGAGGCCCGCACCCTTGCCGCCGAGCAGATCCTTCATCTTGCCGTTGCCTTCGGCCTCGCCGTTGCCCCAGGCGTAGATGTAGCGCTTGGCAGCCTTGTGGGCGCGCGTGGCAGACTCCGGCATTGAGCGATACCTCCGGTGATGGATGCGACGCGGCGCACGAGGTGGCGAGCCGCGGTGAAGACCGAGTCAACGTAACCGCGTGGATTGTACCGCCGGGCGCCGATCGTCCCGACCCGCGTCCGGCCCGTATGGGCAGGTCGAATGGCCCGCTGGCGCGCGGCCGGTCGGCGGTTCGGCGCCCCGCGTGATCGTGCGCGCACCCCGGCTGGGGCTACACTCGCGTCCGGCCGACGCGAATCCCGGCCGTCAGGAGGCCCTGGCACGCATGAGCCATCACGTCGAGGGCAGGGCCGGGCGCGCCGAGGCGGTGGTAGCGGACGTCTGCCACGACCTGCGCCTTACAGCGGGCCGGACGGTCGTCTACATCTGCGGCAACCCCGAGATGATCCTCAACGTCGAGGGCGTCCTGATGCGCCGCGGC
>JADGQG010000108.1 GCA_017882025.1 Chloroflexota bacterium | reverse complement strand
CAGGTTCGCTACATCTATCACGGCAATGACGGGACCAGCATGCCGTGGAACGACACCGCGCAGCTCGACTACCTGCGCCCCGACGTCCGCGAGGCGGTCATCCAGACGATCCTCGCCGTCGCCCGACGCTTCCCGATCATCCGCTTCGATGCCGCGATGACGCTCGCGAAGAAGCACATCGAGCGGCTCTGGTACCCCGAGCCCGGCCAGGGCGGCGCGATCCCGTCGCGGGCCGAATCGGCCATGCCCAAGGAGGCGTTCGACGCCGCGATGCCGGTCGAGTTCTGGCGCGAGGTCGTGGACCGCGTCGCGGCGGAGGTCCCGGACACGCTCCTCCTGGCGGAGGCGTTCTGGCTCATGGAGGGCTACTTCGTCCGGACGCTCGGCATGCACCGCGTCTATAACAGCGCTTTCATGAACATGCTCCGGGATGAGAAGAACGCGGACTATCGCCTCGTCATCAAGAACACGCTGGAGTTCGACCCGGAGATCCTCAAGCGGTACGTCAACTTCATGAACAACCCGGACGAGAAGACCGCGGTGGAGCAGTTCGGGACCGGCGACAAGTACTTCGGGATCGCCACCGTGATGTCCACGATGCCCGGCCTGCCAATGTTCGGGCACGGCCAGGTGGAGGGTTTCGCCGAGAAGTACGGGATGGAGTTCCGGCGCGCCTACTGGGACGAACGCCCGAACGAGGGGCTGGTGGCACGCCACGAGTGGCAGATCTTCCCGCTCCTCCACCGCCGCCGACTCTTCGCCGAGGTTCGCGACTTCCGTCTCTACGACGTGGTCGACGATGGTGGCCACGTCAACGAGGACGTCTTCGCCTACTCGAACCGGAGCGGCGATGACCGGGCGCTCGTCGTCTACCACAACCGGTTCGGGTCCATGCACGGCCGCATTCGCCAGAGCGTCGCGTTCGCGGAGAAGGGCCCCAACGGCGAGAAGCGGCTCGTCCGGCCCACGCTCGCGGAGGGCCTTGGCCTGACGGATGCGGCGGGAGCGGTGGCCGTATACCGCGACGTCCTGGCCGGGCTGGAGCATGTCCGGGAGATCGCCGACCTGCGCACGCACGGGTTCCGGGTCGTGCTTGACGCATACGCCACGCACGTCTACCTGGGCTGGCGCGAGGTTGTCGGCGATGCCGCGGCCGAGTACCGGGCGCTTGCCGCCGAGCTCGGCGGCGCTGGCGTCCCGAGCGTCGAGGCGGCGCTCGCAGAGCGGCGGCTCCGCCCGCTCCACGACGCGGTCGCGATCGTGATGAACGAGGGCCAGCTGCGCGATCTCGTGGACGCGGTCGGGGCGACGCTGGCCGGGCGCGCCCGCGCCGCCGCTGCAGACGTCGCTGCGACCCCTGGTCCCGACAGGATTTCGGCAGTCCCGGATGTGAAGCCCGTCTCGCCCACGGGCCCGGCCGCGTCGGCAGCCGCGGACGTGACCGATCGTCGTCCGGCTCCGACCCCCAAAGAACCTGCCGCCGCCCTCCCCGACCTCCGCGTGGTCGCGGCGTCCGCCGCCACCCGGTGCGCGGATGCGCTCCGCGGCGCTCGCGCCGTGACGGGTGCTGCCGTCGACGACGCGTCCATCGTCGCGCTCGCGGCGGGCTTCGAGGCTCGACTCCTGAGCGCGCTCCGGCTCGCCACGGACCCGGAGTTCAGTCGCCCGCCCGCGCGCACGGCCGATGGATCCGGCGACGCGGCATCGCTGGCCCGTGCGCGTGCGAACGTGGCCGCGGCCCTGCCACCGGAAACCGCCGCCTGGGGCGCGCTCCTCGGCTGGCTCGTCGCCGACGCGCTCGCCAACGTCGTGGAGCCCGACGCCGCGGCGCGGCGCGCACGCGGCTGGTTCGACCGGGCGAGTCTCGGCCGCGTGATGGCAGATGCCTACCGGTGGCGCGGCCTCGACGAAGGCGCCGCCTGGTGGACCGTGGAGGCCGTCCGGCACCTGCTCGCGCGGCCCGGGGACGCAGCGCTGGCCGCGCCGGCGGCGGAACGGGCGGGCCGGCTGGTCCGGGCGTGGTTCGCGGACGACGATCTCGGCCGCTGGCTTGGCGTCAACCGCCACGACGGGATCGCGTACGTGAACCGCGAGTCGCTCGAGCGAGCGCTCCGCTGGATCGTCGTCGTGGCTGCCGTGGACGGCGCCGCCGACGCGGCCACGGCCGGGGACGCGTCCGCGGCGCGGGTGATCGCCGCCGACGAGCTGGCCGCTCGTCTCGCCCGGGAAGCGGCCGCGGTCGGCTACCAGGTCGGCCGACTGGTGGAGCGCGTCACCGGCTGAGGCGGACGCAACCGGCAGGGCGGACGCGTCCGCTGGACGCGCGCAATACGGGCGCCGTCAGTTCGCAAGCCGGCAGCCCGCGCCCTCGAGGATCCGGTTATCGGTCGCGACGACCTCGGGCGGGCTCGCGCTCCTTGATCTTCGGCTCATGGCCAGGGCGGGGCGGGCGCGGGAGGGTCCCCGGCGCCATGTCCGGCCGGCGAGGCTCCGGGCCTCGGGCGCGCGCCGCCTCGACGCTCGTCGTGAAGGCCTTGGCAACGGCCGGCGGGAGGCTGCCGATCCACGCCGCCTCGATCTGGCGAACCCGCTCGCCCTCCTCGGCGCGCCGCTCGCGCTCCCGCTTGGAGTGTTTCGTCATCCGTTCCTCTCCTGAGCCGCACCGGTGCCATGCCTGGCCGGGGTGAGAGTGTACCTCCGGGGTGCCGATCCGGTCCGTCGGCGACGGAGGTCCCGCCGATGCGCCGATCTGGGCGCTATTCTTGCCAGCCATGTCCGGCCAGCCCGACGCGCCCGTCCCGTTCGCCGCGTATGGCGCCCGGTCGATGACGGCACCGCTGCTCGACGTCCTCGTCCAGCGCCCGGGGGGTGCGTTCGGTCGCGCGTTCGACGACCCGGCGCACGGGTTCCTCCACCCCGTGGACCTCGAGCGGGCCCAGCGGGAGCACGACGCGTTCACGGGCCTGCTTCGGCGGCTCGGCGTCGTCGTCCACGAGCTGGGGTCGGGCGGCCCGCACCCGGACCTCACCTATGCATATGACCCGCTCCTGGTCACCGATCGCGGCACGATCCCGCTCCGCTCCGGCAAACCGACCCGGCGTGGAGAAGAGGGCGAGCTGGAGCGATGGATGGGCGCCCGCGGCATCCCCACGCTCGGCCGGATCGGCGCGCCGGGAACCGTCGACGGCGGCGACACGTTCTGGTTGCGGCCCGACCTCTTCTGCATCGGGCGAACGCTCCGCACCAACGAGGCGGGAGCGCGCCAGCTCGCCGGCATCGTCGGCGGCGACGTCCGCGTCTTCGACGTCCCGTTCTGGCGGGGTCCGGCGGAGCTGGTCCATCTCCTGTCCGTGGTCTCGCCGGTCGCGGACGATCTCGCGGTCGTCTACCTGCCACTCCTGCCCGTGGGGCTCTGGGCGCTGCTCGGCGACCTCGGGATCCGGCTGATCGGCGTCCCGGATGAGGAGTTCGCCACGCTCGGCTGCAACGTCCTCGCGGTCCGACCCGGCGTCTGCGTCGTGGCAGGCGGCAACCCGGCCACGCGACGCGCGCTCGAGGCAGCGGGCTGCGAGGTCCACGCCTACCCGGCGCAGGAGATCGGCATCAACGGCTCGGGCGGGCCAACCTGCCTGGCCCGGCCGATCCTCCGGCACGCGTGAGCGACCGCCGCGTGGCCGGAGATCGCAGCCCCGGCTCGACCCGCCTGGGCCCGGCCGAACGCGCGGCGGCCGACGCCGTCGATCCAGCAACGGTCGCCGACGACCTCCTCGCGCTCTGCGCGATCCCGTCCGTGACGGGCAGCGAGACCGCGGCCCGCGACCATCTCGCGCGCAGCCTCTCCAGCGCAGGTCTCGACGTACGCGCCTGGGACGCCGACCCGACCACGCTCGCGGCAGATTCGGCCTTCCCGGGGATGGAGGTGGCGCGGACCACGCTGCCGCTCGTTGCGGGGACGCTCCGGGGCTCGCGGCCGGGGAGGCGGCTCCTCCTCGTGGCGCACACGGATGTCGTGCCACCTGGTGACCCGACGACCTGGACAACGCCCGCGTTCGCGCCCGACATCCGGGCCGGACGGGTGTTCGGGCGCGGCGCCTGTGACATGAAGGGCGGCCTCGTGGCGGCGCTGGCCGCGATCCGCGCCGTGTCGAACGCCGTGGGGCCGTCCGGCCTCGCCGGCGAGGTGGTCCTGGTTGGCGTCCCCTCCGAGGAGGACGGCGGCGCAGGGACGTTCGCGGCAATCCGGGCCGGCTATGTCGGCGACGCGGCCGTGATCCCGGAACCCACCCGGCTGGAGATCGTCACCGTGGCCGCCGGCGCGATCACATTCCGCTTGACAGTCCCGGGTCGTGCCGCCCACGCGTCAACACGCCGGGAAGGCGTCTCCGCGCTCGACAATCTCGAGCTACTGCACGCGGCGTTGCGCGCCGACGAGGCCGCTCGCAACGCGGCCGAGACGCGGCCGGAGATGCGAGCGCTGGGGCTCCCGTACGCCACGATCATCGGGACCGTCCACGGCGGCGACTGGCCGTCGAGCCTCCCGGACCAGCTCGTCGCCGAGGGCCGCTACGGCGTTCAGGCGGGCCAGACGGCGGCCGCGGCAGAGGTGGAGCTGCGCGGGGTGATCGACGCGGCCTGTGCCGCCGATCCGTGGCTCCACGACCATCCGGCCACGCTCGATGTCTGGGGCGGGCGCTTCTCCTCGTGCGAGGTGCCCTTGGACCACCCGCTCCCTGTTAGTCTGGCGGAGACGGCCGGAGCCGTGCTTGGCCACCGGCCGTCGCTCGTGGGCGTCCCGTACGGATCAGACATGCGCCTGCTGATCAACGAGGGCGGCACGCCGTGCGTCTTGTTCGGGCCGGGCGACGTCCGGGTCGCCCACGCCGCGGACGAGCATGTCCCGCTGGCCGAGGTGGTGGCCTGCGCCCGGACGCTGGCGGCCTGGATCGTCCGCGAGCTGGCGCCGGCCTGACCTCCATGCGCGCGGGCCGCCGCCGGATCGCTCCGGTGGGCAATGCCTATTTCTTGCCGGCCCGCTTCTTCCCGTGCTTCTTCTTGCCGCTGGCATCTTTGGCGGCCGATCGGCCCGCCTTTGTCGCGGCCCCGTGGCCGGAGGCCCCGACCGCATCAGGTGCGGGGACCTCGACGGGCATCGTGCGATCGCGGCCGGCGTGCGCGTCGACCGCGAGGGCCTCGACCCAGCGCCGCAGCTGCTCGATCCCGGCCGGCTCCAGCTGGTAGATCCGACGCGTGCCCTCGCGGTGCTCGCTCACGAGGCCTGCGGTCTTGAGAACAGTCAGGTGCTGGGAGACGGCAGGGCGGCTGACCGGCATGCCCTCGGCGAGCAGGCCGACCGGGGACGGCCCGCTCCGGAGCCGGTCGACGATCGCGCGGCGGGTCGGGTCGCCGAGAACGTCGAGAGCGCGTGGGTTCTCTTCCATGGACGGTAAGTATCGTCTGACGGAGCCGGGCGTCAAGACGTCGCGAGCTTGGTTGTGAACGGCCAGCGATTCTGTCCGAGCTAAGCGGCCAGCGACTTTGTCAGCCTCCGGTCCATGGAACCGAAGGACAGACAGACTCCGCCTGACGCACGGGCCCAGCATCGAGCGTTCGTTCTCGAGCATGTCGTGAACGGTGGCCTGACGATCGATCAGGCCGCCGTCATCCTCAAGCTGTCGACCCGTCAGGTCGACCGCCTCCTCGCCCGCCATGCCGACGGTCCGGCGGCGCTCGCCCACGGCAACCGCGGCCGGTCGCCGGCCAATCGGCTTGACGATGCCCAGCGGGCGCTGCTCGTCGAACTGGCGACGACGACGTACGCCGGGGTCAACCGGGCGCACCTGGCCGAGCTGCTCGTCGAGCGCGAGGGGATCGTCGTCGCCGAGCGGACGCTCCGGCGGATCCTCGCCGAGGCCTCGGTCCGGCCGACCCGGACCCGCCGCCCGCCGCGGCACCGGAGCCGCCGGGAGCGGATGCCGCGCGAGGGCCAGATGCTCCAGGTCGACGGCAGTCGGCATCGCTGGTTCGGGCCCGACTTCGGGTTCGCGACGCTCGTGGCCGGCATCGACGACGCGACCGGACGCGTGCCCGGCGGAACGTTCCGAGCCCAGGAGGATGCGGTCGGCTACTTCACCACGTTCGCCCAGACGGCGGAGCGCCATGGTCTGCCGGGCGCGGTCTATTCCGACCGCCACGGGATCTTCGTCGTCGAGAAGAACCGCGCACCGACCCTCGCCGAGCAGCTCACCGGCAAGCGCAGCCTGACCCAGGTCGGGCGCGCCCTCGAGGATGCCGGGATCGCCTGGATCGGGGCCCACTCCGCGCCGGCCAAGGGCCGGGTCGAGCGGCTGTGGGGGACGCTCCAGGATCGGCTCGTCGCGGAGCTGCGCCTCGAAGGGGTCACGACGATCGAGGCGGCCAACGCCTTCCTGCCCGACTTCCTCGAGCGACACAACGAGCGGTTCACCGTCCCGGCCGCCGACGCCGAGCCGGCCTGGCGCCCATGGCCCGACGGCCTGAGCTCCGGCGCGGTCTTCTGCTTCCACTATCCACGCCGGGTCGGCCGGGACAGCACGGTCAGCTGGCCAGGCGGTGACCTCGCCCTGCCGCGCCGGAGCGATGGGCGCAGCTGGGCCGGGCGGACGGTCATCCTCCAGGAGCGACTCGACGGCAGCCTGTGGGTCAGCCACGAT
>JADGQG010000107.1 GCA_017882025.1 Chloroflexota bacterium | reverse complement strand
GACGGGCTCCTCCGACCGGGTGGCACGATCATCGAGCCGACCAGTGGCAACACCGGGCACGGCCTGGCGATGGCGGCGGCGATCAAGGGATACCGCTGCGTCTTCGTCATGGCCGACAAGCAGTCGGGGGAGAAGCAGGCAATCCTCCGCGCGTACGGCGCCGAGGTCGTGCTCTGCCCGGCGAATGTCCCGCCGGAGTCGCCGGAGAGCTACTACTCGGTGGCGGCCCGCCTGGCACGTGACATCCCGGGTGCGTACAAGCCGGACCAGTACTGGAACCTGGAAAACCCCGCCGCCCACGAGGCGACGACAGGCCCGGAGATCTGGCGGCAGACCGACGGCCGGCTCACCCACCTGGTCGCGTCCGTCGGGACCGGCGGCACCCTCACCGGCGCGGCCCGCTACCTGCGCTCGCAGAAGCCGGATCTCGTCGTCGTCGGCGCCGACCCGGAGGGGAGCGTTCTCTCCGGAGACACGTCCCGGCCGTACCTCACCGAAGGCGTGGGCGAGGACTTCATCCCCGGCACGCTCGACCCCAGGCTCGTGGACCGCTGGGTGCGCGTCTCTGACCGGGATGCGTTCGCGATGGCCCGCCGGATCACCCGTGAAGAGGGGATCCTCGCCGGCGAGTCGTGCGGGACGGCCATGCTGGCCGCGCTCCGGGTCGCACGCGAGCTGACCGAGGCGGGAAAGGGGCCCGCTGCCGTCATGGTCGTGATCCTCCCGGACGGCGGCCGGAACTACCTCTCGAAGCTGTACAACGACGAGTGGATGCGCGCGAATGGCCTGCTCGCCTCGCCCGGCGCGGTGGTCCGGGTGCGCGACGTGCTGGAGGATCGGCATCACGGCGAGCAGATCCCGGACCTCGTCCTTGCCCGGACCACGGAGAAGGTGGGGGCGGCGATCGGCCGGCTCGAGGACTACGGCATCAGCCAGATGCCGGTCTCGGAGGCGGTCGAGGGCAGCGCGCTGGCGGGGCTCGTCGGCTCGATCTCCGAGAAGGGCCTCCTGGAGCGCGCGTATCGCGACCCGGCGGTCGTGGAGCGCACCGTCGGCGAGGTGATGGACCCGCCGCTGCCGGTGGTCCAGGAGGCGGCCCCGCTGGACGACGCATTCGCGCTCCTGGCGCGGGGCGTGCCCGCGGTCCTGGCCGTCCGCGGCGAGCGGCCCGTGGGCGTGATCACGAAGCTGGACGTGCTGGAGTACCTGAGCCACCACCCGCGACTGGGGGACTGACGGCGTGCCGGAGGAACGGGGGCGCGACGCGGACCAGCAGGCTCGGGATGCCTTCGCGACCCGGGTGGTTCATGCGGGTGGCGAGCCTGATGCGTTGACGGGGGCCGTGAGCCCGCCGATCTACCAGACGTCCACGTATGCGCAGGATGGGGTCGGCCGGCCGCGCCACGGTTACGAGTACGCGCGCACCCAGAATCCGACCCGCGAGCGGCTGGAGCGCGCGGTGGCGGACCTCGAAGGCGGGGCGTTCGGGGTCGCGTTCGCGTCCGGATCGGCCGCGACGGCGACCCTGGCAGAGCTGGCGGCGCCCGGCGAGCAGCTCGTCGTGGGGGACGATGTCTACGGCGGCACGTACCGGTTCTTCGAGCAGGTCGCGCGGCCGCGCGGCATCGACGCGCGGTACGTGGACCTGGCCGGCGGCGACGCGGGCCGGCTTGCCGCGGCCCTCGGCGAACGGACCCGGCTGGTCTGGTTCGAGACGCCCTCCAACCCGCTCCTGAAGGTGACGGACATCGCGTGGGTGGCGCACGCTGTGCACGCTCAGGTCGGTGCGCGCGGCGCGGCGCCGATCGTCGTGGTGGACAACACGTTCGCCTCGCCGGCGCTCCAGCGGCCGCTGGAGCTCGGCGCGGACGTCGTCTTCCACTCGGCCACCAAGTACCTCGCCGGCCACAGCGATACGGTCATCGGTGTCGTCGTGACGTCGCGGGAGGACGTGGCTGCCCAGCTCCGCTTCCTCCAGAACGCGATCGGCGCCGTCCCGGGGCCGCAGGACTGCTTCCTCGCGCTTCGAGGCCTGCGCACGCTGGCGCTGCGGGCGGAGCGCCACGCCACGAACGCGCTGGCCGTGGCCCGCTTTCTCGCTGGCCGCGACGACGTGGCCTGGCTGCGCTACCCGGGCCTCGCGGACGGGCGGTTCGCGCACCCGCAGGCGGCGGTGGCGGCGCGCCAGACGGCGGCCGGCGGCGGGATGGTCAGCTTCGTGCCGGCGGCCGGCGGGCGCCACGGCAGGAGTGCCCGTGACCGTGCCGTCGCGGTCTGCGAGTCGACCCGACTCTTCACGCTGGCCGAATCGCTGGGCGGGGTGGAATCCCTGATCGAGCTGCCCGCGGTCATGACCCACGCGTCGGTGGCCACGTCGCCGCTCGAGGTGCCGGAGGCGCTCATCCGCCTGTCGGTCGGGATCGAGGACGCGGCCGACCTGGTCGCCGACCTCGCCACCGCGCTCGACGAGGCGTAGGCGCGCTCGAAGGGGCGCGGCCGCGGCGTACGTCGACGGGGCCGCCGTCCTCACCCGGAAGTCCCGCAAATTCGCGTTGACGCCCGTGGGTCCGGTGACCTACTGAGTCACAGTGCTCAGTACAATCCCCGCCAACACACGCGTCCCGGCCACCGTCAACACGCGACGCGAATCGCAGCCCGGAGGAGCACCCCATGACCCGCGTTCTCCGCCGCAAGGTCACCATCATCGGCGCCGGCAACGTCGGTGCGACCACCGCCCAACAGATCATCGAGACGGGCCTCGCCGATGTCGTGCTGGTTGATATCGTTGAGGGGCTGCCCCAGGGCAAGGCGCTCGACCTGATCGAGGCCGCCCCGGTCGTCGGCTACGACGTCCGGATCACCGGCACGAACGATTACGCGGACACCGCGGGCTCGAAGATCATCGTCGTGACCTCCGGGCTGGCGCGCCAGCCGGGCATGAGCCGCGACGACCTCATGGCCAAGAACGCGGGCATCGTGGGGTCCGTCGTGAAACAGGCCGCCGCCGTCAGCCCGGACGCGATCATCATCGTCGTGACGAACCCACTCGACGCGATGTGCCACGTGGCGCTCAAGGCGTCCGGCTTCCCGTCCGAACGCGTCATCGGCATGGCCGGCGTCCTGGACTCGGCCCGGTTCCGCGCCTTCATCGCCGCGGAGCTCGAGGTCAGCGTCCGCGACATCCGTGGCTTCGTCCTGGGTGGTCACGGCGACACGATGGTGCCGTTGCCGCGCTACTCGACCGTCGGCGGCGTCCCCATCACGGAGCTGATGAGCGCGGAGCGGATCGAGCAGCTCGTCGAGCGGACCCGCAACGGCGGCGCCGAGGTAGTGGCGCTTCTCAAGACCGGGAGCGCCTACTACGCGCCGGCCGCGTCGGTCGTCGAGATGGTCGAGGCGATCCTCCGGGATCGGCGGCGCGTCCTGCCGTGCGCCGCGTACCTCCGCGGCGAGTACGGAATCGACGGCCTCTACGTCGGCGTACCGGTCGTCCTGGGCAACGGCGGGGTGGAGAAGGTCATCGAGATCTCGCTGACCGATGACGAACGGGCGGCCTTCAATCGTTCCGCGGACGCGGTGCGGGACCTGCTCGGGAAGCTGCCGGCCTGATCCCCGTTTCGGTCGATGGGCCGTGGCAACCCCTGCCCGGTCGCGTGATCGGATGCCGTCCGGGGCCCCAACGCACCGAAGTGGCGCCGGCCTGGCACCGCAGGCCCGCCGGCTGCGCCGCGCGGTTTGCCTCGCCCCGGGGCCCGGTGTACGGTGGCGCAAGGCGCGCGCAGTGATCCGCCGGGGGATCAGCATAGGGCCGGGGGTCGGGCCCACGGTGCTTCCCCCCGGGCCGCGCGCGCATTGGATGGAGGGAAGTCCATGAGACGGAGGGCTGCCGGCGCGCTCGTTGCCGGCGCATTGCTCGCCTCGCTGTTGCCCGGAGCGGCCGCAGCACGTGACCCGATCACGCGGCCGTCTGGTCCGCTGCCGGCCAGCGTCGACCAGCTGAAGCTCACCAAGCCGATCACCCTGCGCGACACCGGCGCCGGGAAGGTCGACCGCGTCCTCCGCACGGCGCGCGGCCCGCAGCGTGTCGTCGTGCGCCTGTCGGCGCTTTCGGCCGTCGACGTCGTGGCGAAGGGCGCGGCGGCTCAGAAGGCGCAATACAAGGCCGCGCGCGTCCAGCAGGACGGCGTCATCGCGAAGGCCCGGAAGCTGGACTCCCGGACCCGCGTCCTGGGGCGGACCGGCAGGGCCACCAACGTGCTCATGCTCCAGATCGATGCCTCGCAGCTGGCGACGCTGGCGAATGACCCGGCCGTCCTCGCGGTCAACTCGGTCATTGACTACCAGCTCGCGGACGCGGAGACCACTCCATACGTCGGCGCTTCGGCGGTCCAGGCCACCGGCCACACCGGCGCCGGGGTCCGCGTTGCGGTGCTCGACAGCGGCATCGACTACACGCACGTCGCCTTCGGCGGGGCCGGCACGGCGGCGGCCTACCAGGCGGCCTACGGCACGTCGGCGTCCGATCCGAAGAACACGACGACGGATGGGCTCTTCCCCACGGCCAAGGTGATCGGCGGCTACGACTTCGTCGGCGAGAACTGGCCGAACACCCCCGAGGCGCCCGACCCCGATCCGATCGCGGCTCCCCCGCTCAGCGCCGGGCTGGGCACTGACGGAGGCCACGGCACCCACGTCGCCGACATCATTGCGGGCCCGCAGGGCGTCGCCCCGGGCGCGAGCCTGTACGCGGTCAAGGTCTGTTCCGCGGTCGCCACGTCGTGCAGCGGCGTGGCCCTGATCGAGGCGATGGACTTCGCCGTCGACCCGAACGGCGATGGCTCCACGGCCGACCACGTCGACATCGTCAACATGTCGCTCGGCAGCGACTACGGCACCGCCTTCAACGACGACCTGTCGCAGGCCGTCGAGCAGGCCACCAAGCTCGGGGTCCTGACCGTCGCGGCTTCCGGCAACGGAGGCAACCGGCCCTACGTCAGCGGCACGCCTGCAGCGGCGCCCTCGGCAATCTCGGTCGCCCAGACCCAGGTCCCGAGCGCGGTCCGCTACCCGCTCGTGGTCAACTCCCCGGCGGCGATCGCCGGGACCTACCCGAACACCGAGACGGTGGAGTGGGCGCCGCTCGGCTCCGGCTTCACCGGCGACATCGCCTACGTGGGCGGCAATGGCTGCCCGGGCACGGCGACGTACCCTGCGCCGGGCTCCCTGACCGGCAAGGTCGCCCTCATCGATCGCGGCGTCTGCAACGTGAGCCTGAAGGTCGATGGCGCCGCCAAGGCGGGCGCGATCGCCGTGCTGATCGGTCTCATCGCCCCGGGCGACGCTGTCAGCTTCTCGTCGGGCGGAGGCACGAACTTCGTCCCGACGCTCATCGTCCAGCAGTCGCTGAGCAACGCGATCAAGGCCAACATCGACGCCCCCGTGACGGTGACCGTCTCCAGCGCGGTGAAGATCCCGCTCGTCGGCAGCATGGCCGGATCATCCTCGCGCGGCCCGTCTTCGAACAACAACATCAAGCCGGAGATCGGCGCGCCGGGCGCGTCCGTCTCCGCGATCTCCGGGTCTGGCACCGGGACCGAGGCCTTCGGCGGCACCTCCGGCGCCACGCCGATGGTCGCCGGCGCCGCCGCGCTCCTCAAGGACGCCTTCCCAGGGCGCAGCCCGATGGAGATCAAGGCCCTGCTCATGAACTCGGCCGAGACCGGCATCGTGACCGACCCCGCCACCGCACCCGGCGTCCTCGCTCCGATCACGCGGATCGGCGCTGGCGAGCTCCGGGTCGACCGGTCCGTCAAGGCCCCGGCCGCGATCTGGGATCCGCGCCTGGAGAGCGCCGCGCTCTCGTTCGGCTTCGTCGATGCGAGCGACACGACGACGTCGCTGAGCCGGGAGCTCGTGGTTCGCAACTACACGACGAAGTCCATCCTGTTCAAAGTCACCCCGACCTTCCGCTTCGCCAACGACCAGGCGAACGGCGCGGTGAAGGTCATCGCGCCGAGCTACGTCCGGGTCGGCCCGGGGCGCACGGAGAAGATCACCGTCACGATCCGGATCGACGGCCGGAAGCTCCGCGCCTGGTCGCTGAACGGCGGCCCGGACGGCAACAATCCCGTGCCGCTCGACCTGCTCGAGTACGACGGCTACGTGAACTTCGACCAGGTCGGCACCAAGGCCGACGACGCGAACCCGCTCCACGTCCCGTGGCAGGTCCTGCCCCGGCTGTCCGGTGACGTCAGCGTCCCGGACGGCAAGGTCAAGATCGGTGCCCCGCTCGCCTCGGGCCCGCTCGCCGGGCTTCCCGGCGGGACCACCAAGCTCAAGAACCAGGGCGTCGGCGCGGCCGCGATCGACGTCTACTCGCTCGTCGGCACGAGCCCGAACCTCCCGCCGGCCAAGCGGGGCGCCAACGCGCCCGTGATTGACCTCAAGTCGGTCGGCGTCCAAACGTACCCGGTCCCGGCCAACACGGCCTGTGGCCCCGTCGACTCGTTCGTGTACCAGATCGCGATCAGCACCTGGGAGCGGACGACCACGGCCCTCATGCCGGCCGAGTTCGATGTCTACCTGGACACGAACAACGACGGCAATCCTGACTACATCGTCCTGAACGCGGATGTCTCCGGGCCCGGCTCGCTGAGCGACGGCCGGAGCGTGACCTGGGTCTACAACGTGGCCGCCAAGTCGCTCGACGCCTGGTTCTTCACGGGTCACGGCACGAACGACTCGAACACGATCCTCACGTTCTGCGGCGATCAGATCCAGATGAACGCGACGAACTTCGGCCAGCCGATGACGATGGACGTCGGCGCCTACGACAACTACTACACCGGCAACCTCACTGACTCGATCGACGGCATCCACGTGGCGCCGCTCGGCGAGCGCTACCTCGCCACCGTCGGCAGCGGCTTCCTCGGCGGCGACGTCGCTCCGCGGACCTCCGCG
>JADGQG010000106.1 GCA_017882025.1 Chloroflexota bacterium | reverse complement strand
CGCCGACCGCGGAGATGTCACGGCTGCCGTCCTCGCCCGAGGTCATCGCTCCGAGGGACCAGCCGGCCGCCGTGAGGCCGGCCTCGATGCCTTGGGCCGCCTTGTCCACGCCGAGGCTCGTCGTGAAGACACCGCTCGAAGGGCCCTCGACCGGGTCGGCAGGCTGCGCCGGCTCGGCGTCGGACGGGAGCGGGAAGCTCGACGGCACCTGGACCCAGATCTTGCCCCATGCCACCGTCACGACCGTGGCGGCGCCGGGAGTCAGCGTGACGGCCGCGAGCGTCGCGCTGGGAGTCGGCGTGACGGCCGCGAGCGTCGCGCTGGGAGTCGGCGTGACGGCCGCGAGCGTCTGGGCGGGGGTGGACGTGGACGGGCTGGGGTTCGAGGTGGTGGGTGCCGTCGCAGGGCTCGCGGCGCCGGTGCAGGCGGCCAACAGGCCGGTCGCCGCGAAGAGGACGACCAGGGCGCGAACATCGGTGGGACAGGAGCGTCGTCGGGTCTGCATCGGCGCCATCCTAGTCCGCCGCTCGCGTCCGGGTCCAGAAGACGTTCGGGCCCCGCAGCAGTGGGACCACCGGCGGGACCCGAACGGCGATCGTCCGGACCCCAGTACCGGACGACGGGACGTGCTCGTTGGTTACGGGGCGGTTCCCGCAGCGGCCGCGAGGAGCGCCGGGAGGGCGCCGAAGACGAACGCGACCGCGAGCAGGACCAGCGCGAGCGAGGGGAGGACGGTCCGGGTGCCGTGGGCGAGCGCGTGCATTGTCCCCAGTTGACGTCCGAGCGGGCTCGTTTGTTGCAGCCGTGGTTCACAGTTGCAGTCAGGGGCCTTGACGTGTGTAGAACAGGTGTTCTATCGTTGACCTGCCCCCGCCGACCGCGACGGCCGCGCCGCCGTCCCTTCTCGACGCTGTCCACCGGATCGTGCCATGCCCGCGCCGCTCTATGCCGAGCTCCACGCGCACACGAACTTCTCCTTCCTCGACGGTGCCTCGCCGCCCGCGGACCTCGTCGCGCGGGCCGTGGAGCTGGGGCTCTCGGGCCTTGCCGTCACGGACCACCGGGGCCTCTACGGGGTCGTCCGCTTCACGATGGCGGCGGAGGAGGCGGGCCTCCACCCGGTGATCGGGGTGGAGGTGGAGCTCGCCGACCCGCTGGTCCCGGATCCGGATGAGCTCGTCATCCCGGGTCGCCAGCCTGCCCGCCGGGGTCACCCGCCCGCCCCCGACGGCGCCCGGGTAGAGCGGCCGCTCGCGGGCCTGCCCGCCCGGCCGCGACCGGAGCGCGAGCGCCTGCCCGGCCACCGGGCAGCGACGAAGGAGGACCACCGCGGCGTCGGGGCGCCCCAGCGGGGACCGCATCTCGTGTTGCTCGCCCGCGACGCGACCGGGTACCGGAGCCTCTGCCGGCTCCTGAGCCGCGCGAACCTGGCCGGGACCAAGGCCGCGCCCCGGCTCACCCAGGCGCTCCTCGCGGATCACGTCGACGGGCTCGTGGCGCTCTCGGGCTGCCGGGAGAGCGAGCTGGCGCGCCGGCTCCGGGCGGGCGACCGGGCGGGGGCGCGGGCGGTGGCCGAGGAATATGCGCGCCGGTTCGGCGGTCCCGGCGAGACGATCGCCGGCGCTGGCTTCGTGATCGAGCTGGCCCATCATCTCCTCCCCGACGACGACTGGCTCGTGGCGGAGTCCGCGCGCCTGGCCGCCGAGCTGGGCCTCCCGG
Organism: Chloroflexota bacterium; assembly: GCA_017882025.1. GTDB lineage: Bacteria > Chloroflexota > Limnocylindria > Limnocylindrales > CSP1-4 > CTSoil-043. The sequence continues at coordinate 5,255 of JADGQG010000106.1, read as the reverse complement.
TGGTTGTCACGAACGACGTCCACTACGCGCGCCCAGAGGACCGCGAGCTTCACGACGTCCTGGTGGCGATCCGCCACGGCCGGAGCCTCGAGACGCTCGCCGACTTGCGCACCCCCAGCGGCGAGCATCACCTCAAGTCCGCGGCCGAGCTCGCGGTCCTCCCTCCCGGCGACCCGGCCGCCTCGGACCCGCACACCGCGCGCGCCTGGGCGGAGGGGCTTGCGAACGCGGGCACGCTCGCGGCGGCCTGCACGGTGGACCTGGGCTTCGAGCGGTACCGCTTCCCGGGCTTCACGGTCCCCGGCGGCGAGACGCCGTTCTCGTACCTCGTGGAGCTCTGCCACGCGGGGATCCGGCGCCGCTATCACCCGGTGACGCCACCGGTCGTCCGCCAGCTCGCCCACGAGCTGGATGTCATCGAGCGGACCGGCCTGGCCGAGTTCTTCCTCATCTGCTGGGACCTGATGCGCTTCGCGAAGGAACGCCGGATCCCCGCCCAGGGACGAGGGAGCGCCGCGGACTCGATCGTGGCGTACGCGCTCGGGATCACCCGCGTGGATCCCATCCGCCACAACCTCCTCTTCGAGCGGTTCATCAACGAGGGCCGGACCACCTACCCGGACGTGGATATCGACTTCTCCTCGGCGCGCCGCGAGGAGGTGATCCAGTACGTCTACGAGCGCTACGGTGCCGAGCACACCGGGATGGTCTGCAACCTCGTGACGTACCGGGCGCGCTCGGCGGTCCGCGAGGTCGGCACCGCCCTCGGCTTCCCGCGGCCCCTCGTGGACCGGGTCGCGAAGGCGCTCGAGACATACGACTCGGTGATGGTCCGGCGGGACCTGGAGGCCGACGGCGGCTTCGCGGAGTTCTTCCGGCGGCCCGGCGAGGTCCCGGACGGTGAAGCCTCGGCCGTTCGCGCGGGCGCGCGTGGGCTCGTCGACGACATGGGACAGCTCGACCACGCTCGTGGAGGGCGGCTCCGCACCAGCGGAGTGGGGGAGGCGGGGAACGGACGGTTGCCGCGAAGCGAGGACGCGCGCCGAGCGGGGGAAGCCCCCGGGCACGGCCCCGTGCACGACCCCACGAACGGCCCCGCGATCCGTTCGGGTGAGTCGTCGGACGACAAGGGCGGCCCGGGCGACTCTCCTGCGAGCGTCGCGTGGCTCGCGCGCGGTGGCTCGCCGACCGTGGTCGGGCCGTCGACCCGCCGCGGGTCGACGATGGTCACGTCGGCACACACGTTCGGCCCTGGCGCCAGCCCGCGGCGCGTCTCGAACGTGCCCGGCACGGTGGACGGGCGTGCGATCGACGCGGAGTCGGGGATCCTCGAGCCGCCGCCGCGCTCGGTGGACCGGCTGGGCCGACCGAGGCACTGGGATCCCGCGCCCGCGCCCGACCCGACGCTCGCCACCGACCGGGATCCCGCGCCCGGCCCGACGTCCGGGATCGTCCCCGAGGCGCCGTCCCGGCCGCGCGGCGGGAGCGTGGCTGACCTCTCGCCGTGGGAGCGCTGGCTGGAGTTGTGCGCCCGGATCGACGGCTTCCCGCGCCACCTCAGCATTCACAGCGGCGGCATGCTCGTGACCGCCGCGCCGCTCATCGACATCGCGCCGCTGGAGCGTGCGACCATGCCGGGCCGGGTCGTCGTCCAGTTCGACAAGCGGGACGTGGAGACGCTCAAGCTCATCAAGCTGGACCTGCTGGGCCTCGGGATGCTCGCCGCCATGGACGAGACGCTTGCGCTCGTGGAGCACGACTGCGCGACGTGCGTGGACCTCGACCGGCTCCCGGAGGAGATCCCCGAGGTCTTCGCGATGCTCCAGGCGGCCGACACCGTGGGCGTCTTCCAGGTGGAGAGCCGGGCCCAGATGCAGACGCTCCCGAAGTCACGGCCCAGCTGCCTCGACGACCTTGTGGTGGAGGTCGCGATCATCCGGCCGGGCCCGATCCAGGGGAACGCCGTCCACCCGTACCTGCGCCGCAAGCAGGGGCTGGAGCCGGTGACCTACCTGCATCCGTCGCTCGAGCCGATCCTCCGCGATTCGATGGGCGTGATCCTCTACCAGGAGCAGGTGATGCGGATCGCGATCGAGGTCGCCGGGTTCTCGCCCGGTGACTCCGACGGGTTCCGTCGCGCGATGGGAACGTGGCGCTCCAGTGCGGAGATGGAGAAGCTCCACGCCCGGTTCGTTGACGGCTGCGTCCGCGTCCAGGGGATGCCGCGGGTCGATGCGGAGGAGCTCTACCGCGGGGTCGCCGGCTTCGCGAGCTTCGGGTTCGCGAAGAGTCACGCCGCAGCCTTTGCCCGGACCGCCTACGAGTCGGCGTTCCTCAAGCTCTTCTACCCGGCCCAGTTCCTCGTCGGCCTGGTCAATGCCCAGCCGATGGGCTTCTATCCGGTTGAGGTGCTGGTGAACGACGCGAAGCGCCACGGCGTCGCGGTCCTCCCCGTGGACGTCAACGCGTCCCTCCATCGAACCACGACCGAGTGGGCGGGTCGGCCCGGCTGGGTGCTCGCGGGTACGGCCGGCGACGCCGGGCGCCACGATGGCGACCCCGGGGAGCCGCTCCCCACCGATGCCGGGATCGCGGCGCGGCCGCGCCCGGTCCGCTCGTCAGCCTGCGTGATCCCGGTCTCCGCGGCGCGTGAGCGATGGGCCGCGGAGGGCACCGTGGGCTGGGGCGTCCGCCTGGGGCTTCATCTCGTGAAGGGGATCGGCAAGGAGCACGCCGCCCACCTCGACGCGGAGCGGGCGCGCGGTCCCTACAGGTCGCTCCCGGACGTCGTGGAACGGACCGGCCTCCCCGAGGAAGTGCTCGAACGGCTGATCCGCGCGGGTGCGCTCGACTCGCTGGGGCGGCCGCGCCGCGAGCTTCTCTGGCAGCTGCGGGAGGTGGCACGGCCGGCGAAAGGAGCACCCAGGGGCGGTGGCCGGGTGGCCGGTCGGCCCCTGGACCTGCGGCTCCCGGCGACGCCGGCGCCGGGCCTCCCGCCGCTCACCGAGCTGGAGCGGCTCGGTGACAGCTACGCGATCCTCTCGCTCGACGCGCGGCGCCAGGTGGTGGGGCTTTTCCGCCCTGCGCTGGAGCGGCTGGGTGCGGTCACGAACGCAGCGCTCGCGGAGCGGCGGCCCGGTCGTGTGCGGGTCGGCGGCCTGGTCGTGACCCGCCAGCACCCGATGACGGCGAAGGGAACCGTCTTCCTCGCGCTCGAGGATGAGACCGGGATGGTCAACGTCACGCTCTGGCCAGACACGTGGGCGCGTCTGCGGGGCGTGGTACGGCGCAACGCCCTCCTGGTGGTTGACGGAAGCCTGCAACGGGAGTCGAGCGTCGTGAACGTGGTGGCGCACGAGATCCGCCCGCTCGTCGAGATGGCCCGACCCGCCGGCGGCCCCGAGCGACCCGACGGCGTGCGCCAGCTTGGCCACGCGGGGATGCGTCGGCTGGGATGACGACCGACGGACCGGTCCGGCGTCACCCGATGCCGGATCTGGCGGTTGGTCAGCGGCGCTTCGACTTGGCCGGCACGGGCCGGGCCGGGGTCGACATGGCGAGGAACCGGCGGTAGAAGCCGGCGAACGCCCCGATGAGGATGCCGAACGGCACCGCGGTCAGGATCGCGTTCACGACGATCCCGACCTTCTGGTCCGTGGTCATGACGTAGGTGAAGCCCAGCCCGGTCTGGACCGAGTTCGTGAAGACCCCGAAGAGCAGTGCGTACGCGGCCGCGTTGGCGAGCGCCACGATCCCACCCGCGAGCCAGGCGCCCCGTGGCGCCAGCATGCCGGCGAGGAAGGGCAGGATCATCGGCGGCGGCTGGAGTGCCAGGTTCCCCAGCAGCGCGACGATCGGGTTCCGCGAGATCCCGGGGATGAAGAAGAGCACCGTGATGCCACCGATCACCGCGAGCGGCACCCAGAGCGCCTTCGAGTGGATCGCGATCGCCGGCAGCGCCCGGAGATCGGCGCGGATGTCCGCCGGAGCCGCCGCGCGGCGAAGTGACGCGAGGAAACCGGCGCGCGGGGGCGGTGCGGCGTCACCCCGGGCGGTCGCCCCACCTTCGGCCCTTCTCGCGCGGGAGCGGCGCGGGAGCGCGGCGGTCGGCACGTCCAAGGCGTCGGCCTCGTCCATCTCGAGGTCCGGGTTCTCGGTTACTGCTTCGACGGAGCGGTAGCGGCGGCGAGCTTCGGCGCGCTCGGTCCTCTTCGCGCGGGCCACGGATCCTCCTGGGTCGTGTCGTTGGGGGGCGGCGGGGTGTGCCGCGCCGAGCATCGTAGCGCGGCTGCGGATAAGTGATGGGTGAGCGGTGCGTGGTACACCCATCGCGTCGCTGCCGCCACGACGCCCGGCCCGCCGGCCACCCGCCGCCACCTGCCCGCCGGGAGGTTGTCCATGCGCGCCCCGAGGAGCGCCGCGTTTGGCGCGGTCGCCAGCCTGCTTCTGCTTGCCACGTTGGTCGGCGGCCCGCCGCGACCCCAGGCGACACCCGCTCCGATGGTGAACCTGCGCCCCGCGGCGGCGGTCGCGTGGCCGCCCTCCGCAGGACTCCTCATCGCCGAGGTGGTCACCGGCGGTACGTCCGCATCAGACGAATACGTCGAGATCACGAACGCAGGTGCCGTCCCGGCCGACCTGGCGGGCATGGAGCTGGCCTACGTCACGTCGTCGGGGTCCACCGTGACCAGGAAGGCGACCTGGAGCGACCTGACGCTCCTCGCCACGGGCCAGCACCTGCTCGTGGCGAACGCCCTCGGATCGTATGCGGCGACCGCCGATGCCACGTACTCCGGCGGGTTCGCGGCCACGGGCGGCTCGTTGGTGCTTCGCCCGGTCGGTGGGACTCCCGTCGACGCGGTTGGTTGGGGCGATGCCACGAACGCGTTCGTCGAGGGCGCCGCGGCGACGGCACCGCCGGCCGGCCAGAGCATTGAGCGGAGACCCGGCGGAAGCAGTGGCAACGTCACCGACACGAACCAGAACGCCGCGGACTGGGCGGTGCTCCTGGCGCCGATCCCGCAGAGCCGCGCGGCGGCCCCCGTTCCGGGACCGTCCGCGCCTCCCACGCCCACGCCGACGCCCACGCCGACGCCCACGCCGACGCCCACGCCGACACCGACGCCCACGCCGACGCCCACGCCCACGCCGACACCGCCTCCCACCCCCACACCAACCCCGACACCAGCGCCCACGCCGACACCGACGCCCACGCCGACGCCGACGCCCACGCCCACACCCACGCCGACACCCAC
>JADGQG010000105.1 GCA_017882025.1 Chloroflexota bacterium | reverse complement strand
GCTCCAGCGCGGGGACCTCGGCGAGCAGCGCCCCCAGTGTGCCGGTCGTGCCCACCTCCACGATCGCGAGGCGCACCCCCGCCGCGCTCGCGGCCGCGCTGACGAGGTCAGACCACGACGTCTCACCCTCCGCCCAGACGAAGCCCGCGAGCGTCGCCCGGAGGCCCGTCACCGTTTCCTCGAGGATCGCACCGGCGGTGCGGGCCGGGACGCCGTTGGCGGCCGGCTCGTCCACCGCGGTGACGCGGACGTCCAGCCAGTCCGCGCGCGCGTACGTGGCGACGACCGGGTTGGCCCGCCGGAGCATCGCGTCGCCCAGCAGCTCGGCCGCGTGCGACTCGCCGACTCCGTATGTTCGGAGCGTTCGCACGACCCGCCCGTCACCCAGGCGCCGCTCCCGGAGACGCGGCAGGACCCAATCGGACCACATCGCCCGCATCTCGCGCGGCGGACCGGGCAGGAGGACCGCGGCTCGCCCGTCCGGCCGGTCCACCCACCAGCCGGGCGCCGTGCCATTCGGGTTGGGGATGGCCGTCGAGGACGGGATCCGCCAGGCCTGCTTCAGGTTGACGTCCAGGAGCGGGACGCCGCGGCGGGCGAAGAGGTCGCGCAGCCACGCCTCCAGCTCCGGGTCGACGACGGGCACCTCGCCGACGGCCGCGGCGAGGGCCTCCCGGGTCAGGTCGTCCGGCGTCGGGCCCAGGCCGCCGGTTGCGACGACCAGGTCCACCGACGATAGCGCGTCGCCGAACGCGGCCGTGACCAGGGCAAGGTCGTCCGGCAGGGCCAGGATCCGGCGCACCTGGACGCCCGAGCCCGCCAGCGCGCGGGCGAGCTCGCCCCCGTTCGTGTCGCGCGTCTCTCCGGTCGTGAGCTCGCTGCCGACGGCGAGCAGCACGGCGGTGCGGATGATCCTGGTCGATCGAGCGGCGGCGGGCGTCGTCATGGGCGAACGGTACCGCGGAGTGCCCGTCCCGGGATCCGGGGCGCCGGACGATCAGGACCGTGGCCATCGAGCTCTGCCACGCGCTGCGCCCACACCTCGTGGTCCGCGAGCGGCGCCAGCGCGTGCAGCGCGAACTCGATCTGCGCCATGCATCGAGTCCGCCAGATGCCACTCTCGATGAAGCGCGCGTGTTCGCCGGGAGCCCGGAGGTCCATCTCGATGAGGTCGCGGCAGTTCACCGAGTCGTGCTCGCGGGCGAAGTCATCGATCACCTGCTCCATGATCTCGCGGGCGATTCGCTTGGCCTGGAAGTGGTCGCCAAGGCGCTGCTCGGCGAGCATGCCCACCGCGAGCGCGGTCCCGGAGATCGCACCGCACATTCCCCCGCTGTACGCGACCCCACCGTTGAGTGCCATCGCCGGCGACGAATCCCCGGCCGGGTCCAACCCGTAGGCATCCTTGAGCGCGAGGAACGCTGACTCCGCGCATCCGTAGTAGTTGTCGTCGCGCAGGAAGTACTCGCGTGCACGCTCGACGGGTTCGATCTCGGTCACGATTCACCTCATTGGAGCCGGGGTCATGTGGTCTGCCCGATCAGGTCTCCCGTGAGATCGCCGCTGACGATGCGGAATTGCGCCGTATGCTCGATAATCGATCATAGTCCATCGATCGAGCCCCGATCCCCGAGTGACAGCCAGCGACGTACCGTGACACGGCCGGGATGCAGACGCGAAGGCCCGTCCGGAAGGGAGAACCATGAGCCAGCTCGACGCCTTCAGCCTCGCAGGTCGCGTCGCCCTCGTGCCGGGCGGCGGAGGGGCGATCGGCAGCGCCATGGCGACCGCGCTCGCGGGCGCCGGCGCCAAAGTGACGGTCGTCGACCGGACCCAGGAGCTCGCCGACGCGGTGGCGGAGCGCATCCGCGCCGCCGGCGGCGAGTGTCTCGCCATCGGGGCGGACGTCCTCCAGGAATCCGAGTGTGAGCGGATGGTCGCGTCGACCGTCGAGAAATTCGGTCGCCTCGACATCATCGTCAACTGCGTGGGCGGCGGCGCCGGCAAGGTCCTCTTCGACGCCCAGGAATACCCGCGCGACGCGTGGGACTGGATCTACGAGCTCAACGTTCGCAGCACGCTGCTCGCCACCCAGGCCGCGGTCCGGGCCATGATCGCCGGTGGGCACGGCGGCAGGGTCCTCAACATCTCCTCGGTGCGTGCCAGCCTCGGCATCAACGCCGGCTACTCCGCCTATGTCGCGGCGAAGGGCGCCATCAGCTCGCTCACGCGCCAGTGGGCCACCGAATGGGCGAAGCACGGCATCAACGTCAACGCCATTTCGCCAACCTTCGTCGACACGCCGCAGGTGGCCATGCTGCTCGACGACCCGGCGTTCAAGGCGAACGTGGTCGCGCGGATCCCGCTCGGCCGCGTCGGCGGCACGGGCGACCTCACCGGGGCCGCCATCTTCTTCTGCTCAGATGCCTCGACGTTCGTGACCGGCCAGATTCTCGGGATCGACGGCGGCCTCACCGCGACGCAGTAACCCCACCATCTCTCACTGCCTGCCTGAATCACCTCGCCTGAGGAGCCAGAACCAGATGATGGAGAACGTCACACCGAACGTCTTCACGACGACGAAGCTTCGGGGCTGCAACCCGAGCTTCGTGACCACCTCTGATGGTGTCGTGGTGATCGATACTCCGCAGCTCCCGACGAAGGCCGTGGAGATGCGAAAGCTGGCCGAGGCACACGGCCCGATCCGCTACCTGATCAACACCGAGCATCACGTCGACCACATCTTCGGCAACTACTACTTCAAGGGTGCCGGGACGGTCGTCAATCACCGCGGCGTGTACGACCGCTTCATGGTCGTCTACCCGGAGCTGGACCCGTTCGCGTACGCCTACGAGGCACTCCCCACCGCGGCCGGCAAGGGCACGGGCCTGGACGAACCCGGGGGCGTGGCCCTCTGGCCAGACCGGGACGAGTACTACCGCGACCCGAACAAGGGCACGATCGTCTTCACGGGCGACCTCACCCTCCGGGTCGGCGACCATACGTTCAACCTGCTCCATACGCCCGGCCACACGCCGGGGCAGCTCGCGGTCCACGTTCCGGAGGAGCGCGTCGTCTTCACCGGCGACACGATCTTCTCCAGCTGCCAGACCTGGCTCATGACCTCCGACGTGGAGGGGTGGCTGACCGCGCTGGACCGGATTCGGACCCTCGACGTTGACTGGATCGTCCCCGGCCACGGGCCGGTCGTCACGAAAGCCTGCCTTGACGTGCAGCGCTCCGTGCTGATGGAGTGGAAGACGGCGGTCGCCGTCGCCATCGCCCAGGGCTGGACGCGGGAGGAGACGGTCGCGCGCGTCAGCTTCGCCGAGCGCTACCCCGTCGACATCGGGCAGGGCTACATGATGGAGTACATCCAGACGCTCAATGCGGGAGCGCTCTACGATGAGCTGACCGCTGCCACCGCGACGACGTTCCCGGCCCAGGCCACGCCGCCACGCTGACGCCTGCCGCGCCCGGCGCCGGCGTGTTGGCTCGACGGTCCCCGAGAAGGAGCCCAGCCATGCCAGCCGTATCCGCCGTGTCCGCGACCATGCAGGCGCTCGTCATCCTGGATCCGAACCGCCTCGAGATCCAGGAGGTCCCTGTCCCTACACCGGGGGCAAACGAGGTCCTGGCCCGGGTCCGCGCGGTCTCGATCTGCGGCACCGACGCACACCTGATCCGGGGCGACTACCCGGGCTTCTGGCCGCCGAGCTTCCCGTTTACCCCTGGCCACGAGTGGGCCGGGGAGATTGCGGCGCTGGGCCCGGGGGCGGAGCGCTTCGGGTGGGCGGTCGGGGACCGGGTGGCCGGCACGTCCCACGACGCCTGCGGGGTGTGCCGTGAGTGCGTCGAGGGCCGCTACAACCTGTGCGAGAACTACGGCCGCGAGGGCCTCCACCGCCAGTACGGACACAATGTCCAGGGCGCCGACGCGACGTACGTGGTGCAGGGCGTCAAGACGATCTTCGCGCTGCCTGACGGGCTCTCCTTCGAGGACGGTGCGCTGATCGACCCCGCCTCCATCGCGCTCCATGTCGCGAACCGCGGCGGGATCACGCCCGGCGACACCGTCGCGATCACCGGGGCCGGGGCGATCGGGCTCCTGGCCGGAGATGCGGCCAGGATCAGGGGTGCCGGACGGGTCATCGTCGTCGGCCGCGGCTACCGGCTCGTCAAGGCGGCCGCGATGGGTTTCGAGACCGTGAACACGGCGGCCGGCGACGCGGTGGGTGCCCTCCGAGCCATGACCGGCGGCCTCGGGGCCGATGTCGTCCTCGAGTGCGCCGGCGTGCCCGAGCTGATCCAGGGCGCGCTCGCCATGCTCCACCGCGGCGGCCGCTGCGCGACGGTCGGAATCCCCACGGTCGGGGTCGAGATCGCGATGCAGCGGCTCGTCCTCGACGAGCTGGAGCTCGTCGGCTCGCGCGCGTCCGCGGGCGAGATGCGCCGGGTCATGCCCCACGTGGAGCAGGGCCGGATGCGGGTCCGCGAGCTGGTCACCCACCGGTTTGCGCTCGCAGACTACGCGCAGGCCCTCGCGACCTTCAACGACCGCTCCAGCGGCGCGATCAAGATCCTCGTCGCGCCCTGATCGCGCCGCGCGGGCCGACACGCCGGTTGGCGACGGGCGCTGCGCCTCCCTCGCCAACCGGGCTGGATTGGCTCAGGCTCGCCCGGCCGTGACCTCGTCTGCCCGGTTGCGACGGGCGAGGAGGATCAGGTCCTCGTGCAGCTCGAACCAGGCGCTGTGGTAGCTGTCGACCCGCGGCGAGGCGACGTAGCGAGCGTCCCCGCCGGCCACCGCGGCCGCCGCCCGGTCGAGCCGCTCGCCGTACGCCGCGAGCCGTGGCAGGCCGGCAGTCAGCGGCCGAAGCCACGCCGAGGCATCCCCGTGGATGGTGGCGAGCCTCTCGAGGACCCGCGCGTCGTAGTCCTTGTCCGAGTGGTCGTTGAACGTCTGGGCCCCATCGACCTCGCGCATCTGCCAGGCGGTCACGGTGTCCTTCATCCGGTGGTCGAGGGCCAGGAACGCGTCGAGCGCGGCACCCGCGTTGGCGACGCCCCAGCGGGCGGTGTCCTCCGCGATCTTCCCCGCGCCGACGGTCTTGCCGTCGGCCGTCAGCCGGAACGACCCGGCAGCGATCTCGGCGAGCCCGTCGGCGGTCAACCGGGAAAGCACTCCGCTCGCCTCGTCGGCGTGGCAGAGCAGCGCGTCGGCGATGCCCTCGGGAGTCGCATAGCCCTTGATGGCAAGGACGCGCACGACGTCGTCGATGCCGGGACCGGCGGCGATGGCGTCGATCTCCTCCCCGGAGGGCCCCTGTGCGTAGAGTTGCGCCTCCGCGGAGACGGGCGCCTCGGCGGCAACCGGCGCCTCGGCGGCTGGTGCGCCGATCTGGATCCCCAGCTCCCGTGCCCAGCCCAGGAGGGTCGCGGCCTCCGGTACGATCTCGGCCACGCCGCCGACGCTGCCGGCGAAGATCTCCCCGGTGGCGCCGTCGATCGTGATGGTCTCGCCCGCGGCGAGGGTCTGGTCGGCGATCATGACCACCCCGTCGCCGACGCGGACGTCGGCGGCGCCGACGACGGCCGGGATCCCCCAGCCGCGCGCCACCACGGCCGCGTGGCTGGCCAGCCCGCCGGTCGTGGTGAGGATCCCCGCGGCCCGGGCCATGCCGTGGACGTCGTCGGGCGAGGTCTCGGCGCGGACGAGGATGACCTTGCGCCCGGCGTCGGCAACCTCAACGGCGGCCTCGGGCGTGAGGGCGATCTCCCCGCACGCGATGCCCGGGGAGGCCGGCAGGCCGGTGGCCAGGGCCGGCCCGACGTCGGTCCGGCCGGTGACGTTCGTGGGAGGATCGACGAGCAGGGCGGCCACGCGCTTCACGGCCGCCGCCTTCGTGAGCGGGAAGTCCGGCGACTGGCCCATCTCGACGGCCATGCGGAGGGCTGCCTGCGGGCTCCGCTTGCCGATCCGCACCTGGAGCATCCAGACCTTGCGCTGCTCGATCGTGAACTCGATGTCGCAGCAGTCGGCCCAGTAGCGCTCGAGGACCGCGGCGTTCCTGCGGAGCTCCGTGGCCACCTCCGGCATGCGCTCGTCGAGGCAGGAGATCGGCTCGGTCTTGTGGGTCCCGGCGACGACGTCCTCGCCTTGCGCGCTGAACATGATGTCGCCGTAGAGGACGTTCTCGCCGGTCGCCGGGTTGCGGGTGAACAGCACGCCGGTGCCCGAATCCGCGCCGCGGTTGCCGAACACCATGATCTGGACCGTGACCCCGGTCCCGAGCGTGTCGCTGATCCCCTCATGCGCCCGGTACGCCCGGGCGCGGTCGCTGTTCCAGGAGCGGAACACCGCCTCGACCGCGCCGCGGAGCTGCTCCCACGGGTCCTCGGGGACCACGCTCACGCCCACGATGTCGGCGTAGACCTTCTTGAACCGGGCGTGGCAGTCGGCGGCGAAGGCAGGGTCGCCGGACACCCTCGCGAGCCCCGCCTCGGTGGCGTCGTTGAGGCCGAGGTTGAGGATCGTGTCCATCATGCCCGGCATCGAGATCGGCGCGCCCGAGCGGACGCTCACGAGGAGCGGGTCCGCCGGATCGCCGAACCGGCGGCCGATCTGCTGCTCGATGCGGACCACGTGGTGGCGCATCTCGTCCTCGAGGCCGTCCGGCCAGCCGTTCGCCAGGTAGGCGTTGCAGGCGGCGGTGCTGATCGTGAAGGCCGGCGGCACGGTCATGCCGAGCTTCGTCGCCATCACGTACAGGTTCGCGGCCTTGCCCCCAACGAGGGCCTTGACTTCCGCGAAGGGCCGGTCGTGGGGGTGGTTGAACGCGAAGATGTAGGTCACGGCGGGCTTCCTTTCGGCGACGACGGTCCGGCCGGCGCTCCTCCGCCGGCAGGGCCTCAGGGGACAACGATGATCTTGATCGCCCCGCTCGCGGGGTTGTTGAACGTGGCGAGCGCCTGCTCGTAGTCGGTGAGCG
>JADGQG010000013.1 GCA_017882025.1 Chloroflexota bacterium | reverse complement strand
TCGCTGGCGGTGAACGTGAAGCGCGGGTCGACGAAGAAAAGGTCGTAGAGGAGGAAGGAGGCGACGGCCGCCAGCAGCACGGCCACGCGGCCGCCGACGAGGGCCACCACCGCCACCGCAAGAATGTAGACCGCCGACGGGTTAGGGACGCCGAGGCCATTCTGGAGAAGGGCCATGATCGCGGTCGCGCTGCCGAGCGCAGCGACGCCGATCACCGTCGTTCTCAGCAGGGTGCGGGCGCGGAGCGGGTCCACGCCCGCAAGACTACTGCGCCGGCTGCGCAAGGATTGTCGCGAGGCCCAGCTCCAGGCGGCAAGAGCGGTGCTTTCGGGTGGCGCGGAGCTGAGACTCCGAAGCGCTGGATGTCGCCGCTGTCACCGATCCGGCGGCTGTTCCGGAGGCCGTGCGCCGCTGGGCGGAGGTCACCTGGGAGGCGTGGCACGCGCACCACGCCGCCGTCCGGGCACGCGCCGCGCCGCTCGTCGGAAGCTGAGGTGCCCTCGAGACGGCGCCGTTCTTGCGCCTGTCGGCCCGGCGCGCGGCCCCGCCCGTGGCCCGGTGCGCGTCCGCTGCGCCGTCGCCAGTCCGCGGCTCGCGGCATTCCCGCGCGATCCTGCGATGGGGCAGAATCCGCGATACGTCGCCCAGGCGATTCTTCGCACCAGCGACACGCCGCACCAGCCGCCGCACCGCGCCCAGATCCCGCACAGGAGACCCGTCCCAATGCCAGGTCAGACCCACCGCGTCACCGTCATCCCCGGCGACGGGGTCGGCCCGGAAGTGGTTCGATCCGCGCAGCGGATCATCGCGGCGGCCGGCGTCGCTATCGACTGGGAGATCGCCGAGGCCGGCGCCGAGGTATTCAAGCGCGGCGACACCTCCGGCGTGCCGCAGGCGACCCGCGACTCGATCGCGCGGACCCACGTGGTCCTCAAGGGTCCCCTCGAGACGCCGGTCGGGTTCGGCGAGAAGAGCGCGAACGTCACGCTCCGCAAGCTGTTCGAGACCTACGCGAACGTCCGGCCGGCGCACGAGTTGCCCGGTGTCCCCACCCGCTACGCGGGCGAGGGCGTCGACATGATCATCGTCCGCGAGAACGTCGAGGACCTGTACGCCGGCATCGAGCACATGCAGACGCCGGACGTGGCGCAGTGCCTGAAGGTCATCAGCCGCAAGGGCAGCGAGAAGATCATCCGCTACGCGTTCGAGCTGGCCCGCCGCGAGGGGCGCCGCAAAGTCACCTGCGCCACCAAGGCGAACATCATGAAGCTCACCGAGGGCCTCTTCAAACGGGTCTTCGAGGAGCTCTCCGCCGAGTACCCGGAGATCGTCGCCGAGCACCTCATCATCGACAACGTGGCCCACCAGATGGCCAAGAACCCGGCCCAGTTCGACGTCGTGGTGACCACGAACCTCAACGGCGACATCATCAGCGACCTGGCGTCGGGGCTGGTCGGCGGGCTGGGCTTTGCGCCGTCCGGGAACTACGGCGACGACGTCGCGATCTTCGAGGCGGTCCACGGCTCGGCGCCCAAGTACGCTGGCAAAGACGTCATCAACCCGACCGCGCTGGTCCTCAGCTCGCTGATGATGCTCCGTCATCTTCACGAGTCGGACGTTGCGGACCGGATCGAGGACGCGGTCCTCGTGACACTGGAGGAAGGGAAGGCGGTCACCCAGGACCTGGCCCGCCAGACCGGCGGCGATGTCGAACGGGCCGCCTCCACGACCGGCTTCACGGACGCGATCATCGCGAACCTCGGCCGCCAGCCGTCGACCGTGCCGCCGCGCAGCGGATCGGAGCGACCGTCGGGCAAGGCGACGCCGCGGCCCCATTGGTCGTACGGTGCCGCGGTGTCCGCCGCCGTTCCGCGAACCACCGTCGGGGTCGACCTCTTCCTCGAGACGTGGGAGCCGGCCGACGCCGCGGGCGCGATCCTGGAACGCCTTGCCGGGGACGTGCTCAGGCTGGAGATGATCTCGAGCCGGGGGACGATGGTCTACCCGGCCACCGGGCTCGCACCGGACAGCGTTGGCCTCCTGCGCGCGCGCTTCGTCGCACGGGAGGACGGCGCCGCGGTCTCGGACGCCGAGATCACCAGCCTCGTGTCGCGCGTCGGCGAACGGTTCGCCTGGACGCACATCGAGAAGCTCCACGTGTTCGCCGGTGAGCCGGGCTACACGAAGGCGCAGGGTCAGTAGAGGAGCAGCATGACCGCAGCTGGTGTCGCAAACGGGCCGCGTGTCGGGATCGTGGGTGGAAGTCGGAGCGACTTCCCGATCCTGGAGAAGGCGCAGGCGCTCCTCGATCAGCTCGAGGTGCCGTGCGAGCTTCGGGTGGTCTCGGCCCACCGTACGCCGGACTACCTCTTCCGCTATGCGGAGACGGCAGCGAGGCGGGGGATCCGGGTCATCGTGGCCGGGGCTGGCGGGGCTGCTGGTCTGCCCGGGATGCTCGCCGCCAAGACCCAGCTGCCGGTGATCGGCGTGCCGATCCCGACCCAGCACCTGGGCGGCCTGGACTCGCTCCTCTCGATGGTCCAGATGCCCCGCGGGATCCCCGTCGCGACCGTCGCGATCGGGAACGCGGAGAACGCGGCGCTGCTGGCCGCCGCGATCCTCGCGCTCTCCGACGAGGCGCTCGCGGCGCGGCTGGCCAAGTACCGCGCCGCGCAGACGGCGGGCGTCCTCGACGATGAGAGCAACGCGGAGCCGTTGGCGTGACCGTCGATCCGGGACTCCAGCCGGCGGGACTCCCGGCTGCGCCGTCCGGCGTCCCGGCATCCCTCGCCGCGCTGCCGCCGAGAAGCGTCCCGGAGGCGAGGCCCACGCCGCTCCAGAAGCACTACGTGCTGCTCTCTGCCCCTGCGCTCGTCCTCGGGACGGTGGCCATCACGGCCCTGGAGATGGGCGTGGCGCTCGGAAGCCCGCTCATCAAGTTCTGCGTCCTCGTCGCAGCACCGCTCCTCGCGATCGCGAACGCGGATGCGATTGTCCGGATCTGGCGTTCGGCCTGGGCCTGGATGCCCGTGGACATCACGAAGGGCCGCTTCCGGCTGGCCTGGGTTGCCGTGGGCGTGATCCTCTACGCACTCCTGCTTGCCGCCGCGTGGCTGGTCGTGACCGCATGAGCCACGGGACGCGCCAGCCCCCGACCCCGGTCGGCCTCTCCGACCTTCGTTCGATCGACGACGCGAGCCTCCCGCAGCCGACGG
This sequence comes from Chloroflexota bacterium, assembly GCA_017882025.1. Taxonomy (GTDB): domain Bacteria; phylum Chloroflexota; class Limnocylindria; order Limnocylindrales; family CSP1-4; genus CTSoil-043. Next base: position 15,121 of record JADGQG010000013.1, on the reverse strand, counting down.
TGGACGTGGGCGCCGGCCGCGGCGTCCCGGCGTGGCTCGCGGCCACGCTCAACCACTGCTCGCGATGCGGCGCTGCGCTTCACCTCGGGATGCCGCCCGGGGAGGACCGCGAGCGCCTGGCCTGTGACGCGTGCGGCTATGTCGCCTACGTCAACCCGCGCCTCGTGGTCACCTGCCTGCCGGTCACCGACGCGGGCGAGGTGATGCTCCTGCGCCGCGGGACCGAGCCGGGCCGCGGCCTCTGGGCGCAGCCGGGCGGCTTCATGGAGATCGACGAGACGGTGGAGGCCGGCGCGATCCGCGAGACGCTGGAGGAGACCGGCCTGCTCGTGGAGCCGGGCGCGATCGTCGGCCTCTATACGCGCCCCGAGGCGGCCGTCGTGGTCATCGCGTTCGAGGCCCGCATCGTGGGTGGCGCTATCGCCCGGACCGCCGAGGCGCTGGAGGTTCGGCCGTTCCGCCCCGACGCCATCCCCTGGCCGGAGATCGCGTTCCGGACGAGTGAATGGGCGCTGCACGACTGGGTCCGACGCGTTCGGCCCGACCTGGAGCCGCCCGGCCTCTGAGCCACGCCGTCGCGCGACGGGGTCCTCCGGATCAGTAGATCATCGCCGCCGACGCGGGGGTCGCGAGGGTGAAGGCACTGTCGGGGATCGAGGCGTCGGGTGCGAGCTCCGTCGCCGTGACCAGGCAGCTGGGGATGTCGCCGTAGCGCTCCTCGAGACGTGCGATGACCCCTGTCTCGCGATCGACCGCGAGCACGAGGCGATGCTCCGGCCGGTCGCCGGCCATCTCGATCGTCCGCGGGTGGAGGGACTCGAGGACCACGGCCTCCCGGCCGGCGACGAGCTCCGAGCCGACGATCCGGCAGGCGCCCGTGGCGAGGACGTTCTGGCAGTAGCCGGCCGGGTGCACGACCATCTCCACGAGCGAGTTCGGCGGGAGGCTGGTGCGGGGGTGGTATGCCCGCGAGATTCCCGGGAGGTCGCGGCCGTCCAACCCGGCCACCGGGGGCCGCCACGGCCGGAAGGTGCCCAGCCGGTGGCCGGCCCGGTAGGTTCGGATCATCTCGCCGTCGGAGAGCCAGACGTCGTGATTCGTCAGTGTGCTGTCCTCCGGACGAATCGTCGTGACGCGCACGCGCCCGGGGTGCTGGAGCAGCAGCTCGTGGAACCGGACCGCCTCGTCGCGCGCCACCCATGTCCGCTCCTCGAGGCGCAGGCGGAGTGTCTCGAAGCGCAGTTCCGCGTCTCGCATGAAGGTGAAGAGCGTCTCGACGTCCGGCAGCCCGGCGGGCAGCTGGGCGATCTCGGCGCGGCGCTCACCGTTGGCGGCCAGGGTGAGCGTGGCGGCAGCGGCCCAGCGGCCGGTCGTGGACATGCGCGGCATTCTAGCGTGCCGGTCTCCGCGGGCGACCTCGCGGCGCCGCGCGACCTCGCGGCCCGGGTCCGATCCCCGCGTAGACTCTGGCCACCATGAAGTCCGCGATCCCATGAGCATGCACGTCGCGGCCAACGGCCTGTCGATCGCGTTCCATGCCGCGGGGAGCGGTGCTCCGCTCGTGATGCTGCACGGCGCGTCATCCTCGGGGCGCGAGGACTTCGCGGCCCAGCTCCCGCTCTTCGTCAAGACGTTCCGCTGTTACGTGCCGGACGCGCGTGGGCACGCGGGCACGCGATGGGATCCCGCCGCCGGCCTGCGCTACGGCGACATGGTCGTGGACCTGGACGCGTTCGCCGATGCCTGCAACCTTGGGACGTTCCACCTGCTGGGCTTCTCCATGGGCGCCGCGACCGCGCTGTTGTACGCGATGCGCCGCCCGGAACGAATCCGGACCCTGGTCCTGGTCGGAACGTCGCCGGAACCCGAGCCGCGAACCCGGGTGATCCACCACCTGGCGGACGTCGCCCGGATTCAGGCGCAGGACCCGGCCTGGGCCGGCGTGCTGGCGCAGCGACACGACCCGGTCCAGGGTGCGGGCGCCTGGCGACGCCTGATGCCGGCGATCGTCGAGATGGTGGAGCACCAGCCGGAGGTCTCGCCGGCCGACCTCCGCGGCGCCGAGGTGCCGGCGCTCGTCGTGGTGGGTGATCGCGACCCATTCGTTCCCGTGCCCCAGGCCTGGCAGCTGGCTCGACAGCTGCCGGATGCGCGGCTGGCCGTGATCCCGGACTCCGGCCACGAGGCGATGGCCCGCCAGCCGGGCATCTTCAACGAGGCGTGCACGGCCTTCTGGCGATCCACCCAGGCGATCGCTGCGGCCCGGGCCGGGCGGGTCGTCGCGCGCGACCCCGGCGCCGTGGCCCGCTGACCCAGTCGAGCCACCGCTCAGCGTCTCGACGAGTCCACCCGGCGGCGTAGATACTGTGCCTGAACGCGCCGGGACCGCCGGTGCCGCAGGGAGCGTGACGCGTGACCGAGGCGCTCGACCCGATCCGCCATTCCGGCACCGACCTGGTCCAGGTCGAATGTCCGGCGCGCCGGCCGGCGGCCGGATCCCACGACACCGGCGCGCCGCTCGACGGAGTCGCGCTCGTGACGCTGAACCGCCCGCGCGCGCTCAACGCCCTGAGCTTCGCGCTGCTGACGGACCTCGGCCGGGTCATCGAGGCGCTCGACACCGACCCGGCGGTTCGGGCGATCGTGATCACCGGGGCGGGGAGGCGCGCCTTTGCCGCTGGCGCGGACATCGGCGAGCTCGCCGAACAGACACCGGACTCGCTCGCCGCATCGGAGGGATTCCGGGGCTGGGACCGGGTCGCCGCCGTCGAGACGCCCACGATCGCCGCGGTGCGCGGATACGCGCTGGGGGGCGGCTGCGAGCTCGCGATGACCTGCGACATGCTGATCGCCGGGAGCGACGCGGTCTTCGGGCAGCCCGAGATCAAGATCGGGATCATTCCGGGAGCCGGCGGCACGCAGCGGCTGACGCGCGCGATCGGGGCCGCACGGGCCATGGAGCTCCTCCTGACCGGCCGACAGATTCGCGCCGACGAGGCGGCTCGCCTTGGTCTTGTCACGAAGGTCGTGCCGGCCGAGGAGACGCTCGCGTCCGCGCTGGATCTCGCCGCCGAGATCGCGGCCCTGCCTGCCGGAGCGACGCGGGCTGCGAAGGCCGCAGTTCGCGCGGCCGCCGAGCTGCCCCTCGCCGGGGGCATCGTCCACGAGCGGATGCTCTTCCGGGAGCGCTTCGGAACGCCGGATCAGGCCGAGGGGATGCGGGCCTTCGTCGAGAAGCGACCCCCGCGCTGGGAGGGTCGGCCGGCACCGGCCGGCCCCACGGAGGACCGACCAGGATGAACCCCTTCCGCCCCGCCCCCCGCGCCGACTTCGCCGCCGCCGGGGTGCCCGATGCCGTATCGGGACCCGGTGACGGGCCGAGATCGTCCGGCGTCTCCTTCGCCCCCGAGCACGACTGGTCGGCTGCAGCCCCGCTCATCTTCCCCGTCCTGCGGCCCGCGGGCACGCCCGGCAGAGTGCTCGATCGCCTGGCCACGCCGATGAGCGCCGCCGGAGACATCCAGCCGGTAATCGACGCGGGCCCGATGGACCTCGTGGTGGCCTACGCGATCTCGGCCGCCGGGTTCGACGTCCTGGCCAACGGCGATCACCTGGCCGCATGGTCGATCTCGTCCGCCACGCTCCGCGAGACGGCCTTCCGGAACCTCGCCGCGTGGTCGGCCCGGGCGCCATGGTCGGAGGAGGCCGACGGTCGGCGCCGGATCCTCTCGTCCGGTACCGGGGACGGCTGGGACGCGGCCCGCATCCTCCTCCCGGAGGTGACCGCGCATCTCGGCGCGACACTGGGCGACGACGGCGCCCGGGTGCTGGTCGGGCTTCCGGCGCGCCACCTGCTGCTGGCGGGAGCGCTCCGGCCGGACGACCAGGAGTTCGGGACGCTGTTCGTCGACTTCGTGCAGGACTACGCGGACGACTCGGACGAGTCGATCGACCTGCGGGTCTTTGAGCTGGTCGCCGGGCGACTGGTGCCGTTCTCCACGGCCGCGCCGCCCGCCTGACGCGCCGGCTGCCGACCGCCCGTCAGCGAAACGCGGTTGAGGGCCAGCTCGAACGCCGCGAGCGTCCGGGGCGAATAGAGCACGAATGTCACGCGCTCGAGCGGCGCCCCGGCGCGAAGCGACTCCGCGACCGTACCGACGGCGATCCGCGCCGCCTCGTCGAGCGGATACCCGTACGCGCCGGCGCTGATGGCGGGGAGCGTGAGCGTGCGGGCACCGAGCTCGGCGGCGATGCTCAGCGCAGACAGGTACGCGCCGGCCAGCTGCACAGACTCCCCGTGATCGCCGCCGCGCCAGACCGGGCCCACAGCGTGGATCACCCAGCGCGCGGGGAGGGCTCCGGCGCCCGTCGCGACCGCGGTACCGGCAGGAGTCCCGTATGCGTGTCGCGCCCGCAGCTCGGCCATGATCTCCGGGCCGCCGGCCCGATGGATCGCCGCGTCCACGCCACCGCCGCCGGCGAGGGCCGCGTTCGCCGCGTTGCCGATCGCGTCCGCCTCGATTGCCGTGCTGTCGCCCTCGAGGAGGACGAGCAGTCCTGCGCCGAACTGGTGCTCCATCTCGCCTCCGCGGGAACCCATGCTGCCGGACGTCCCCGGACCAGGCCATTCTGCGCCTGCTCGCGGCCCGCGGACGGCATGCACCGACCTCCAGGCGGCCTCGCAGGAGTCGGGCGATCTGATCGGCTCGCTCAATTTCGGCGGCAAGCACGTGATCAAGACGAAGGACGGCCCTGACGCACCCGTCCCGGAGCGGGGCGGGCCTACAATCGCGGCATGTTGCGAGACCTGCACCGGCCGCTCCGCGAGGCCTGGATCGTGGACGCCGTGCGGACGCCCATCGGCCGCTACGGCGGAGCGCTGGCAGGGGTGCGGCCGGACGACCTGGCTTCGCTTGTCCTCCGCGCGATCGTGGAGCGCACTGCGGTGGACCCGGCGGCGGTGGAGGACGTCATCCTCGGCTGCGCCAACCAGGCCGGTGAAGACAACCGCGACGTGGCCCGCATGGCCGTCCTCCTGGCCGGCTACCCGGTGGAGGTCGGGGGCCTGACGGTCAACCGGCTCTGCGGCAGCGGCCTCCAGGCAATCAACTCCGCGGCCCACGCGATCGCCGTCGGCGACGGCGACGTCTTCGTGGCGGGCGGGGTCGAGTCGATGTCACGGGCGCCCTACGTGATGCTGAAGCCGGAGACGGCATTCGAGCGAGGCACCCACGAGCTCGTCGACAGCACCCTCGGCTGGCGTTTCGTCAACCCGAAGCTCGACGCGGCGTACCCGACGACCAGCCTCGGCGAGACGGCGGAGTGCGTGGCCGACGACTGGTCAGTCTCGCGCGAGCGCCAGGACGCCTTCGCCCTTGCCAGCCAGCAGCGCGCCGCGGCCGCGATCGCCGCCGGCCGCTTCGACGGCCAGTTGGTCCCGGTCTCGATCCCCCAGCGCCGCGGGGACCCAATCGTGGTCTCCCGCGACGAGCACCCGCGCCCCGACACGACCGCCGAGGCGCTGGCGCGGCTGCGGCCCGCGTTCCGCGAGGGCGGTTCCGTGACCGCGGGCAACGCCTCGGGGATCAACGACGGGGCTGCGGCCTTGCTTCTCGTGGAGGCGGAGCGAGGCCGCGCGCTGCGTCTGCGGCCCATGGCCCGGGTCCTGGCCACGGCCGTGGCCGGCGTCGACCCGCGCGTCATGGGGATGGGTCCGGTGCCCGCAGTCCGGAAGGTGCTGGACCGGGCCGGCCTGGACGTCGCCGACCTTGACCTCGTGGAGCTCAACGAGGCGTTCGCCTCGCAGTCGGTCGCATGCATCGACGAGCTGGGGCTGGACCCCGCGCGGGTCAACGTCAACGGTGGCGCGATCGCGCTGGGCCACCCGCTCGGCGCGTCGGGCGCGCGGCTCGTCACGATGCTCGTCCACGAGCTGGTCCGGACTGGCGGTCGCTACGGGCTTGCCTCGATGTGCATTGGGGTTGGCCAGGGGATCGCCACCGTCGTGGAGCGGATCGATGCCTGACCCGCAGCCGATCGTCGCCGCCGCCGCTCCTCGTCCACGACGGCTCGCTGGCTTTGCCGGGCGCGTGCGGATGGCGTCCACGCTCGCGGGCCGCGCGGCGCTCGCCCCCATCTACCGCGCCTACACCGCCCGGCTCCGCGCCGAGGTGCTGGCGCGGCCGGTCCCGGAGCACGTGGCGCTGATCATGGACGGCAACCGCCGCTGGGCGCGCCAGCTGGGTGGCGCAGCCGGCATCGGCCACCGGCACGGTGCCAACAAGGCGATCGAGCTCCTGGACTGGTGCAGCGACCTGGGGATCCGGGAGGTCACGTTGTGGGCGCTCTCGCTGGAGAACCTGGACCGGGCGCCCGAGGAAGTGGAGCTGATCACGGAGATCGCCCGCCAGACGCTCACCGCCCTCTCCGAGCGCGACAAGGTCAAGCGACTGGAGATGAGCCTCCGGGTGATCGGCCGGAGGGAGCTCCTCCCGGATCGGCTCCGCGAGGCAGCGGAGCGCGGCGAGGCGGAGACGCGGGATCGGCCGGGGCTGCGTGTCACGCTGGCGCTGGGCTATTCGGGCCGCGACGAGCTCGTGGAGGCCGCTCGGGCCGCGATCCGAACGCTCGTGGCGGAAGGCGTGACGCCTGAAGGGCTCGCCGACGCGCTGACCGCCCAGCAACTTGAAGCGCACCTGTACACCCGGGGCTCCAGCGACCCGGAGCTCATCATCCGCACGTCGGGCGAGGTGCGGCTCTCCGGGTTCCTGCCCTGGCAGAGCGCCTACAGCGAGTTCTACTTCTGCGACGCCTACTGGCCGGCCTTCCGCCAGCTGGACTTCCTGCGCGCCATCCGGACCTACCAGCTTCGCGGGCGTCGGTTCGGCCGCTGACCGTGGGTTCGGCCGCTGACGTGCGTGGGACGCGGGTGAGCCGCGCCGGTCCAGCGGACGGCGACTGATTTCTGCGGCGCGCTTGTCGAAAATCGCCGAACCCCCTAGGATTTGCCTGCATGTTCCTGCCCCCCTTTCGTCCCAAGGAGGACGCTTCCCAATGATCGACAGCAGCGCGACCATCCTCAGCCTCAGCGACGTGGCCGCGGGCAAGCTCCGCGAGATCACTGCCGGTGAGGCCAACCCGAACGTCGGGCTTCGCGTCTATGTCTACTCGGGCGGCTGCTCCGGCTTCCGGTACGGGATGATGATCGAGGACGCGCCGACCGCCGAGGACCAGGTCCTCGAGTCGCAGGGGATCAAGGTCTACGTCGACACCAAGAGCCTCGACCTGCTGACCGGCTCCCAGATCGACTATGTCGACACGCTGATGGGCGCGGGCTTCACGGTCAACAATCCCAACGCGGTCGCGGCCTGCGGGTGCGGCTCCTCGTTCCGGACCGCCGAGTCCGAGGGCGCCCCGGGGGCCTGCCACCACTGAGCTCCTCGGCGCGGCGCCTCGCCCCTGCGGCCCCGACCCGCGCCTCCTCGCCCTGCGGAGTATTGCCGAGGAGCGGGCCGCGGAGGCGGAAGCGATCGTCTCCCTCGACACGCACGAGCAGGCGGCGATCATCGAGGGGCTCGCCGACGCAGCGGCCTCCATGGACGCCACGGTCGAGGTCCTCCAGGGCGCGACCCCGGCCGCGCCGCCGGCCGGGGTCGAAGCGGCGGGCTGAGGCACCGCAGCACACGGACCTCGGACACGAGGGCGCCGACAGAACCGAGACTACCCCAGCTTTGGCGGCGGGTCGCGTCCGTGCCGAGAGGACGCCGCCCGCGGTCGCTGATCACGCGCCGATCGGATGACCAGAGGCGTCGCGTCGGCCGGACGCACCCCACGTCGCGCTTGGGGACGCCGAAGCCCAGGGTCCGGCCCGGCCGGCGAACGGGTGCGTCGGGTCGGCATCAACCGGCTCGCCGTCCCAGGTGCGGGTCACCAGGATCGCGCCCGCAAGCGCGGTCAGGAGCCATGGACCCACGTTGTCGAAGGTACCGAGGCCCAGGCCCGCCCAGGCGAGTGCCGCCGATGGTGCGCCGAGAAGCGCCGGCAGGGCCAGCACGAAGCCATGGGGCCAGAGCGTCGGCGAGGCCACGATGGTCGCGATCCCGCTGGCGGCCAGGCCCCGCCGGCCGCGCACGAAGAAGACCGCGGCGACGGCGGCGAGCGCGACGGCGACGAAGACGGCCGGCGGCAGAAGCCGGGCGATCGAGGCACCGTAGAGGATCGGGAGGGCATCCTGCGACTGCGCGCGGTAGCCGAGGCCGACAAGCCAGTCGCGCCAGGCCCCGACGCCCGTCAGCGGCAGCGAGACGGCGCAGAGCGCGGCGACCACCAGGCCGCCGGCGACCAGGTCGCGCCAACGCCGCTCCCGGACCAGCCACGCGACCGGGATCACGGACTGAACCTTGAACAGGCTGCCGGCAACCACGCCCGGTCCGAACCGGAACCCTGCTGCCATGATGAGGAACAGGAGTGAGGCCACGTTGCCAGACTCAAATCCCTTGGCCAGCGGCGGGAACGCGAGCAGGAGCGTCGACCAGCGCCAGCTCAGGCCGAGGAGCCGGAACGCCAGGAGCGCGGCGGCCGCCATGCCAACCAGCCACGCGGGCGACACCAGCCGGTAGGGAAGCTTCGCCAGGAGCTCGAAGAAGGGAATCAGGGGCGGCGGGTAGAGGAAGAAGTCGTCCGCGGCGCGCGCCGGGAGGGCCGCCAGCGGCGCCGTGAGGTAGATCGGCTGGCCCGCCAGCGCGTGGTGGCCGGCCGCGAGGTAGACCTGCAGGTCATAGAAGTGATTGCCGATCAGCGCGAGGCGCGCGTCGTGGACCGCCCAGGTCGCCACGACGAGCGCCGCCACGGCGAAGGCGAGCCGCGCCGCCCGGCCCCCGTCCGGCGTGTTGCAGCGCCCCATCGCGTACCCGAGCGCAAGCGCGGCCACTGCGGCCAGGCAGATGATGGCGGCGTCCCCCGTTGGGCTCGTTCGGGGCCCGACGAGGACCACCGCCGCAGCGCCGAGGAGCGCGAGGGCGCCGGCCGCGCTCTCCACAGCCGGGCCGTCCGGCCATCGTCGTCGCGCCCCGAGCTCCCCCGCGACGTAGCCCACGAGGCCGAGGGCGAACAGCCCGCCCCATGCCAGCGGGGCCGGCACGCCGCGATCGACGACCGACGCGTCGTGGAACAGGTTCCAGCCGGCCACGATCAGGAGCGCCGCGAGCCCAAGGGCCGTGCGGGAGCGCAGGAGCCCCCCAACGCCGAGGCCGCCGCCGGGCGGGCCGGTCACGGCGTCGCCACCCGGATCACCCACCAGCCCAGGCGCGGGTCGGCCCCGAGGGGGATCAGCCGGATCGCGCCGACCGTCGTCGGGGTCGTCACCTCCAGGAAGGGAAACGCGTCCCCCAGGCCGTCTCGCACCCGGTCGTGGTAGAGGATCTCTCCGACCTTCGGATACGTGCCGTCCGTGGTCGGCGGCCGCGCCGGCCCCAGCCCGGCGATCCGGTCCAACGGAAGGTCCAGCTCGGCAACCAGCTGGGGGACGAACTGGGCTGGCACCCGGAGGACAGCGCGGGCGCCCATCCCGGCGGTCGGATCGATGACGGGCGGCCGGTCGTGGATCCCGGGGACCGATCTGATCGCGGTGGCGAGCACGGGCATGGCCTGCGCTTCGTTCAGGTGGCTGATCAGGGTGTCCTTCATCATCGTTCGACTCGCCGTGTCGAGCGGGCCGAATCGCCCCGCCGAGGCGACGGCGATGATGCCGGCCAGGCAGACGAATGCCGCTGTCCGCGCCCGCGCGGACAGGCGCTCGGCGAGGCGGTCGAGCTCCGGCACGCGGAGCGCGGCGACACCGACCGCGGCGAGGACGATGAGGGTCAGGTCCGCCGGTGCGAGGTAGCGGTCCGAGATCCAGATCCGGCGCCACCCGAGATACAGGACGAACACCACGATCCCGGGCCCCAGGGCGAGCGCCCCGGCAAGGGGAACCCAGGCGCGGCGCCGGGCGAGGACGGCGGCCCCCAGCACGCCGAGCGCGACCAGGGCTGCCATCCCGAGGTACCGGTGATAGATGAAGGACACGGCGCCGCCGAGGCCGATGAGCGGGGCGCCGCGCGATCCGAGCACCGGCACCACGAGGCTGTACCACGGGTCACCGGTAAGGACGAGGTCGTGGAGGGCCTCGATCGGGATCGCCAGGAGGCCGAGGAGCAGGAACCATGCGCGGGCCGGCGGCGCCGTTCCCCGGCCCAGCCGGGCGCGGAGGGAGGCACCCGTCAGCGCCGCGGCGGCCACCCCGACGATGAGCAGGCTCTCGTATCGGAGGAGCCCGACGACCATCAGGCAGAGGCCTGCGGCGAACCAGCGGGGCCGGGAGCCGGTGAGGAGAATCCCCACCAGCGCCCAGCCCGCGAGCGACCACGAGATGGCGTAGGCAGCCTCGACGTCGTCGAGGAGGCGGACCGAGCCGATCAGGCCGATCGTGACGTAGGCCGCCGCGGCGAGGCCGCCGAAGCGCGCGATGAGGACCGCGGTCAGGCCGATCCCCGCCGCGAACGCGGCGATCCCCAGCCACGAGATGACCCGCCAGTCGCCCGTGACGGTCTGGACGATCCCATAGACCACCGTGAAGAACGGCTTGGGCGTCGTGCCGAGGAACGCCTCGAGGCGGAGCCCAGCCGCCATGCGCTGGAAGTAGACGACCGAGGCCGCCGTGTCGTATCCGACGGTCGCGACTCGGAACGGTCGCACGAGGTAGGCGGCGACGAGGAAGGCGACGAGGAAGGCGATGGCCCCGATCCGGATCTCGACGTTCGACGGCCGATGGGTCGGGAGAATTGCCACGTGCGGATGATATCTCCCGGTCACCGCGCCTCGAACGAGCGCTTCGAGAGCCCGTAGAAGTAGCCCTCGATCGTGAAGTCCGGCGTATCGTCCGGTTTCGCGACCGCGCCGAGCGTCACGAAGATGGGCGCGAAGTGTTCGATCGTCGGATGTGCGTACGGCATGCCCGGGGCCTTCTCCCGGAACGCGAACAGTGTGTCGAGGTCACCCCGATTCAGCGCCTCCGTCGCCCATTGGTCGAAGTCGATCGACCACTGCGGAGCGCCCGGCTTGCCGAGGAAGTAGTCGTGGACGAACGGCAGGCCGTGGGTGAGGAACCCGCTGCCGACGATCAGCACGCCCTCGTCGCGCAGGGGCGCGAGGCGCCGGCCCACCTCGAACAGGTGCCGCGGGTCCAGGTCGGGCATCGACATCTGGAGCACGGGGATCTCCGCGCCCGGATACATCGCCTTCAGCGGCACCCAGGCGCCGTGGTCGAGACCCCGCGTCTCCCGTTCCAGCACGCGATCGTTCGCCGGCATCAGCCCCTTGACCCTGGCCGCGAGGTCCGGCGCCCCGGGCGCGTCATACGTCATCCGGTAGTAGTGCTCCGGGAAGCCGTAGAAGTCGTAGACGAGGGGCACGCGCCGCGTCGCGCTCAGCGCGACCGGGGCGGTCTGCCAGTGCGCGCTGACGATGAGGATGGAGCTCGGCCGCGGAAGCGATGCGCCCCACGAGCCAAGCTCGCCCATCCACTCCTCGTCCTCGAGGAGCGGCGGCGCACCGTGCCCGAGGTAGATAGCAGGCATGGGCCCGGCCGCCGGGGTGCCGGACACGGGCGGGGCCGGTGTCGGGTTGGGGCTCGGGTTCGGGTTCGTGTCGGCCATGTATTTGGCTCCCCTGCGCCACCGGCGGTCTCACCGCCGCATCTCCACCTCGCGACGACCTGGCCGCCGCGAGACGACGAGGTCAGTCGCCGCTGAAGCGCTCTTCTTTCCACGGGTCGGCGTCGTTGTTGTAGCCGTAGCGCTCCCAGAAGCCGCGGATGTCGTGGTCCAGGAACTCCAGCCCGCGGACCCACTTCGCACTCTTCCAAAAGTAACGCTTCGGCACCACGAGGCGGAGCGGGTAGCCGTGGTCTGGCTCCAGCGGTTGGCCCTCGTAGCGGTCCGCCAGCAGGACGTCCGCGTCGTCGAGGATCTCGAGCGGCATGTTCGTGGTGTAGCCCTGCTCGGAGTGCACGAGGACGTGGGTCGCCTCGGGGCGGACCTGGGCCATCTCCAGGATCGCCCGGATCGGGACGCCCTCCCACGTGGTGTCCAGCTTTGACCAGCGCGTCACGCAGTGGATGTCCGCCGTGACATGCGTGCGCGGGAGCGCCAGGAACTGGTCCCAGGTGAACGTGAGCGGCGCCCCGACCAGCCCATGAACGCGGAGATCCCAGGCGGCCAGGTCGGCCGTCGGGACACTGCCGTAATGGAGGACTGGGAATTTCTCGGTCAGGTACTGCCCGGGCGGGACGCGCGATGCGGTTGCGGGATCCTTCCCGCGGGAGCCGAAGAGGCGCTCGAACATGGGGTTCTCCATGAGGGTGGCGGCATTCTCGCCGATCTGCGAGTCGGGGTCCATTCCCGTGACCTTCGGGTGATCGTCCACGCAGGCCGGCGAGCCGTTACGCTTCGCCCATGGAGGATCAGGAACGCCAGACGCAGGACGCCCCCGCCCATGAGGCGATGGCCGGCCATCGCATCGTCATCGTCATGCCCGCCTACAACGCGGCCCGGACGCTGGAGCGGACCTATGCGGACATTCCGCACGACCTCGTGGAGCGGATCATCCTCGTCGACGACGTCAGTCGCGACCAGACGGTCGAGATCGCGAAGCAGCTGGGCCTGGACGTGATCGTGCACCGCCAGAACCGCGGCTACGGCGGCAACCAGAAGACCTGCTACGACGCGGCCCTGGAGATGGGCGCCGACGTCGTGATCATGCTTCACCCGGACTACCAGTACGACGCGACCCGGATCCCGGCGCTCGTGGAGCCAATCCTCCGCGGGGACGCGGACCTCATGCTCGGCAGCCGTTTCCTGGGGAATCCGCGTGCGGGCGGGATGCCGACCTGGAAGTTCGTCTCCAACCGCTTCCTGACGGCCCTGGAGAACTTCGCCTTCGGACTGCGGCTCTCCGAGTACCACACTGGCTTCCGGGCCTACTCTCGCCATCTCCTGGAGACGATCCCGTACCACCGCAACTCGGACGACTTCGTGTTCGACCAGGAGCTGATTGCCCAGGTCGTGGCGGCGGGCGGCTTCCGGATCGGCGAGATCGCCGTCCCCACGCGCTACTTCGAGGAAGCGAGCTCGGTCGGCTTCCGGCGGAGCGTGGTGTACGGGCTGTCCACTCTCCGGGTGGTCGCCCGGTTCGCGCTCCACCGGATCCGCGTCCGGCGCTCCCCGAAGCTGACGCCGCGCGCGCCGCGCGACTGAAGCCGGCCCGGCCCACCAGGACGCTCTGCCGAATGCGCCGATCGCTGCTTCGCGGCGGGATCGGGATTGCGATCTCGATTCTCGCCCTCGCCATCGTTGTCCGGCAGGTGGACGTCGCCGCCGTGGCCCGCGTGCTGGGGAACGCGGCGCCCGGGTGGGTGATCGCCGTTGCCGCCTGCATCGCGATCGACGTCGCGTGCCGGGCGATCCGCTGGCAGGGGCTCCTGGCACCGATCCGGCTCGTTCGGTTCGTTCCGGTCCTCGGCTACCTCCTCGTGGGCTACCTCGCCAACAACGTGCTGCCGGCCCGCCTGGGCGAACTGGTCCGGAGCCACTACCTGGGCGACCGCGAGGGGATGAGCCGCGCGACGGCGCTGGGCACGATCGTGGTGGAGCGCGTCGTGGACACGGCCGTCCTCGTCGCGATCGCCTCGGCGGCGATCCTCCTGCTCCAGGTCCGTGGCATCGTAGCGAGCGCGGTCCTGCTCGGCGCGGGCCTCACCGGGCTGCTGGTGGTGGGTCTCGCCGTTGCGCTCGTGGCGCATCGCCTCCCGTATGCGGACCGGGCGGTTGCGGCCGTGGAGCGGTGGCCGTCCGTGATCCGCCTGGCCGGCAGGCTCCGCGGCGGCCTTGCCGTGGCCGGGCGGCCGCGGACGGTCGCAGTCGCGGTTTGCTGGAGCCTGGCCGCGTGGGGTGCGACCGTCGTCGCGTTCGCGGCGGCGGGCCAGGCGGTCGGCGTCGAGCTGACGTGGGGGCAGGCCGCGCTCCTGGCCGCCGGCGTCTCCCTCGCGACGGCGATCCCGGCCGGACCCGGCTACCTGGGGACGTTCGAGCTGGCCGCGGTCCAGATCGCGGCCGTCTTCGGGGTCGGCGCGGCCCCGGCGGTGGCGCTGGCCGTGCTGGTCCACGTGGTCATCCTCGTCCTGACCTCGCTGGGCGGGGCGGTCGCGCTCCTGCGGTTGGGATGGCGCCGAAAGGTGGTCGGGGCCGTACCCGAAGACGCGGGGGCGGGCGACACGCCTGCTGACGCGACCCCGTAGGGCTGCGGCTTCACGGCGCGGCGACTCGGCGCCGTGGCGACCGTGCCCGCGCGCCCCTTCGCGCCAACGAGGACGCCGCGGCCGCCGCCCCTGGAATCGGCGAGCCCGCCGTTGCCGGCGGGCTCGGACGCGGAACCGGGTGGGCCGCGTCGCTGCTTGACCGGGTCGCTACTTGGTCAGGCCCACCGATTGGAGCCAGGCTTTCGCCACGACCGCGATGTCCTTCTTGTCGACCGTGATCTGCTTGTTCAGGTCGGTCAGGGTGGCCGTGTCCATCTTTGCCGACACATCGTTGAGGATCTTCGAGAAGACGGTCTTGTCCGTCTTCGCGAGGAGGTCGTTCCGGACGAGCGGGGCGATGTTGTCGGCCGGCTGGGTCTTCTTGTCGTCTGTGAGCACGACGAAGCCGTTGACGGCGATGTCGGGCTGGGTCGAACAGAGCTCGGCGACGTCGATCGTCTTGTTGGCCAGCGCCTGGGCCATCGGCGTGTCGCACGCCGCAAGCGGAGTGATGTTCTTCGGGTCAAGCCCGTAGGCACTCTTCAGGGCCGCGGCGCAGACCGGGTTCGTCTTGCAGTCGGTCGCGAGACCCCACTTGAGCTGATCCTGCACCGGTGCCGCATCGCTGAGCTTCGCCAGCTTGAGCTGCGTCGCGGTCTCCTTGCGGACCACGAACGCGTTCTGATCGGCTGCCGGCGCGTACGAGAGGACCGTGATCCCGCCGCCCTTGGTCGCCATGACCGCCTGGAGCGCCGCCTCGTTGGCGGCCGGGTCGCCCGTCTGCTTGCC
>JADGQG010000104.1 GCA_017882025.1 Chloroflexota bacterium | reverse complement strand
GTCCTGCTGGTGGCCGCCGGACGCGCGGCCAACATCGAGGACCTGGGGCTCGAGACGACGCGAGTGGCGACCGATCGCGGGATCATCGTGGTCGACGGCCACATGCGCACCGCCGAGCCGCACGTCTGGGCGATCGGCGACATCGTCGGCGGGCTCTGGCTGGCTCACACCGCGGCGCACGAGGGGCTGACCGCGGTGCACACGATCGCCGGCGACCCGGATGTCCACGCCATGGACTACGTGGCGCAGCCGCGAGCCACCTACTGCCGCCCGGAGAGCGGGTCCGTCGGCCTGACCGAGCAGGAGTGCGAGAAGCGCGGTCTGCCCGTGAAGGTGGGACGGGTGCCATTCCAGGCGATCGCCAAAGCCGTGATCGGCGGCGACTACGAGGGCTTCGCCAAGGTGATCGGCCACGCGGAGACCGGCGACACGCTGGGCGTCCATCTCATTGGTCCGCACGCGACGGACCTCATCGCCGAGGCATCCCTGGCCGGCTATCTCCAGGCGCAGCCGTGGGAGATCGGCGCGGCGACGCACCCGCATCCCACGCTCTCGGAGATCCTGGGCGAAGCGGCCATGGCCGTGGACGGGCGAGCCATCAACTTCTGAGCCGCGCCGCGATTTCCGTCCCCGCCGCAATCGACGTGGGCCGCGGAGGCGGCGCGTCACCGCGGGCCTGACGGCCGCGCCCGGCCGGGCCCGTGTACAGTCGCGGCGTGACGAACTCGGGGGCGCCGACCATGCCGGATCCGGTCGCCCGCTCCGGCCTGCCGGCGGCGCGGCTGCGCGAGATCTACCGGCTGATGGCGCTGGCCCGGGCGCTCGACGAGCGCGCCTGGATCCTGAACCGGTCCGGCCGCGTTCACTTCGTCATCAGCGCCCAGGGCCACGAGGGCGCCGAGGCCGGGATCTGCGCCGCGCTCACGCCGGGCCGCGACTGGCTGCTGCCGTACTACCGCTCGATGGCCGCGGTGCTCGCGTTCGGGATGACGCCGCGCGAGGTGATGCTCCAGCAGTTCGGGCGGGCCGACGATCCCGGCTCGGGCGGACGCCAGATGCCGGCCCATTATGGCGGTGCCGCGCACCGGATCTTCAGCAGCTCCTCGCCGGTGGGGACGCAGGCGCTCCACGCGGTGGGGATCGCGCTCGCCGCGAAGCTCCGGGGCGAGTCGGCGGTGGCGATCGTGATGATGGGCGAGGGCGCCTCGAACCAGGGCGACGTCCACGAGGCCCTCAACTTCGCCGGCATCCACCGCCTCCCGATGGTCCTCCTGATCGAGAACAACGGGTACGCGATCAGCGTGCCGGCCGAGAAGCAGATCGCGGTCCGCGACCTCGCGGTCCGGGCGGCCGGCTACAACATGCCCGGCGTGACCGTGGACGGAACCGACGTCCTGGGCTGCTACCTCGTGATGCGCGAGGCGGTCGCCCGCGCGCTTGCCGGAGATGGCCCGACGTTCATCGAGGCGAAGGTCACCCGCCTGACCGGCCACTCGTCCGACGACCAGCAGACGAAGTACCGGACCGCGGACGACCTGGCAGAAGGGCGCGGCCGCGACCCTCTACCCGCTTTCCGCGACGAGCTCCGGGCGGCGGGCCTGCTCGACGCGGCCGCCGAGGCGGCGATCGCGGCCGAGGTCCGTGGGCTGGTGGACGATGCGACGGACTTCGCGGAGGCGGCCGCCGACCCGGACCCCGCCACGCTGACGCGGCACGTGTACGCGGAGCCCGACGATGCCGGGACGCTCTCGCCCCCGCCCGGCGGAGGCCCCTCCTGATGGCCGTCCGGACCTTCATCGAGGCGATCCGCGAGGGGCTCCGCGACGAGATGCGCCGCGACGCCGCGATGATCGTGCTGGGGGAGGACGTCGGCAAGAAGGGCGGCGTCTTCTTTGCCACGGACGGGCTCTGGGCGGAGTTCGGCGACGACCGCGTGATCGACACGCCGCTCACGGAATCGATGATCGTCGGCGTCAGCATCGGGGCCGCTGCGAACGGCCTGCGGCCGGTGGCCGAGATCCAGTTCGCCGACTTCATCTTCCCGGCGATGAACCAGATCATCTCTGAGGCGGCCCGGATCCGGTATCGCAGCAACGGCACGTTCGGGTGCCCGATCACTATCCGGGCGCCCTTCGGGGCCGGCGTCCACGGCGCGCTCTACCACAGCCAGTCCGTGGAGGCGTTCTTCGCCCACGTGCCCGGCCTGAAGGTCGTGATCCCGTCAACCCCATACGACGCGAAGGGGCTCCTGCGGTCCGCGATCCGGGACCCGGACCCGGTGATCTACCTGGAGCACAAGAAGATGTACCGGAGCGTCCGCGGCGAGGTGCCCGACGGCGAATACACGGTGCCGCTCGGCCGCGCCACGGTCACCCGCGAAGGAAGCCGCGTCACGGTCGTGACGTACGGGCTGATGGTCCACTACGCGCTCGACGCGGCGGAACGCGTGGCGGGGGAGGGGATCGAGACGGAGGTGGTGGACCTCCGCACGATCCGTCCGCTCGACGCTGCCACCGTGCTGGCATCTGTTCGGAAGACCGGCAAGTGCCTGGTCGTCCACGAGGACAACCGGTTCGGCGGCTTCGGGGCGGAGGTCGCGGCGCTCGTCGCCGAGGAGGCGTTCGACTACCTCGACGGCCCGGTCACGCGGCTCGCCGGCCCGGAGTCGCCGGCTGCGCCGTACGCCAGCGTCCTGGAAGACGCGTTCCTGATCACGCCGGAGAAGATCGCCGTGGCGATCCGGACGCTGGCGGCCTACTGAGGCAGCCAGGGCGCCCCATCCCTGAACCCGTGGGTACAGCACGGCCACGTGTGATCGGCCCGGCGCCGACCACCCGCGTGCCGGCGGACGCAGGATGGGCCAAACTAGCCGAGCCAGGGGGCGTCGCTGAACCGGCGGGGCGCCCGATGCGTACGACCATGAGACGCGGGACGCGGTTCCGCTGAGGAGGGACTCTGTGGCGAAGGTCACGATGCCGCAGCTCGGCGAGAGCGTCGCCGAGGGCACGATCGGCCGGTGGCTCAAGAAGCCCGGGGACCGGGTGGAGAAGTACGAGCCGATCGTCGAAGTGATCACCGACAAGGTGAACGCAGAAGTTCCGTCGCCGTTCGCGGGCGTCCTGACTGCGATCCTCGCGGAGGAGGGCGCGACCGTCCCGAACAACGCCGAGATCGCGGAGATCGAGACGTCGGATGTGGCCACGGGGGGGGCGCCTGCCGAAGGCCCGCCGGCCCAGGCGTCCGCGACGGCCCAGGCGTCCTCGACGCCGTTGCCTTCCGCCCAGGCCACTGGCGTCGCTCCAGCCCCGGCCGCGCCCACCACTCCGCCCGCACCGAACGCGGCCGTGGTGCCTGGACCCGCGATGCTCCCGGATTCAGGCGATCCCGACGCGCGGATGACCCCGGCAGTTCGCCGGTTGCTCCGCGAGCACGGCCTTACGGCCGCCCAGGTCCCAGGGACCGGCGGTGGCGGCCGGATCACCCGCGACGACGTCCTCGCGGTCGTCGAGGCGATCCGCACCGGCGCCACGCCGGCCATCAGTACCGCCCCGGCGCGGCCTGCCGCCGCCGCCTCCCCGCGCGCCGCGATCGGCGCTCCCGCACCCGCGGCGTCGGGCCCGGTCGTGGTCTTCCCGCCCGGTGCGGACGAGGTCCTCGTGCCGATGACGAAGATGCGGAAGGGGATCGCCGCGCAGATGACGCGTGCGCTCCAGGTGCCCCACGCGTACGTGCACGTCGAGGTGGATGTGTCGCACCTGGTGCGGCTGCGCGAGTCGGTCAAGCGCGAGTACGAGGCGCGCGAGGGCATCAGCCTCAGCTACGTGCCGTTCGTGATGAAGGCGGTCGTCGAGGCGCTCCGGAAGCAGCCCACCTTCAACGCGGTGTGGACCGACGAGGGGCTCCTCGCACGGCGCCGCGTCAACCTGGGCGTGGCCGTCGCCGTGGACGACGGCCTCATCGTGCCGGTCGTCCGCGACGTGGACCAGCTCTCCATCAACGGGATCAACCGGGCCGTCGCGGATGTTGCCGTCCGCGCCAGGGCCAACCGGTTCCGGGTCGACGACTTCGGGGGCGGGACCTTCACCGTGGACAACACGGGCTGGTTCGGCAGCAACCTGACGATGCCGATCATCAACGTCCCGGAGGTCGCGATCCTCACGATGGAGGCGATCACGAAGCGTCCCGTCGTGATCGAGACGCCGCAGGGCGACGTCATCGCCATCCGACCCATCATGAACATGGTCATCGGGATCGACCACCGCGCCAACGACGGCGCCCAGGGCGGCTTCTTCCTCCGGGATGTGAAAGCGTGGCTGGAGGGCGTCGGCCCTGAGACGCCGATCTACTAGGAGGCAATGTGGCGGACCCGCGGAGCGGGGCCACGGAGGCGGGGCCGGAGCGCGATCGCAGGCGCATGTCGATCGCCGAGCGGGCCGCTCGACGTGACCGGCTCGTGGGCGAGCGCGATCGCTACGCGAGCCTGGTGCGGGTGCTGCGGGCCGGACGCGAGATCCCGCTCAGGCCGCGCCGTCGTCGTGGCCTCGCCTTCTTCGACGACCTGGCCTGGAACCCGATCGGGACCCGGCTCGCGATCGTCGTGGCCGTCGTCGTCTTCGCGGTGCTGGGGGCCAAGCTCGGCGGCGACTGGGTGCGCGAGCAGTCCGTCGCCACGTGGACCGGCCCCGATGCCAGCGTGACGTCCGGGCAGCGGCTCGACGCCTGCGCGGACGTGAGCGCTCTCGCTCAGGTCGAGACGTATCCGAACTGGCTCCGCTACGGGGGCCGGCTCTACCTGCGGACCGATGCCGTTCGTCCTGGGCTGATCGATGGGATCTCGTACGTCGACAGTGGATACCGACTCGACCACCTTCTCCTGGTGCTCCTGCGGAACACGCCGGCCGGGCGCGCCGGGCAGGAGGTCATGGTCTGGAGCGATGGCGCCATGGCCGGCTACGTCTACAGCGAGGCGACAGGATGCTGAGTCCGGCGGGCCCGTGCCGACGGGCGCCCTACACTGGCCAGCAATGAGCCGCGAGCTGCCGATCTTCATGCCACCCGGTGTGGACCACGATCGCCACGGCGCGGCCGTCCCGTCCAAGATCGCGATCGGCGGTGCGCCGGACTTCGACCCGGTCGGGTCCGGGGATGGGGCAGCGGCCAGCCGTCGCCACCCCGATTGGCTCAAGGCGAAGATCGGCGCAGGCGACGAGTACCAGGATCTCCGCCGCCTGGTCCGAGGGCTCAACCTCAACACCGTGTGCGAGGAGGCCCGCTGCCCGAACATCGGGGAGTGCTGGGACCAGCGGACGGCCACCGTGATGATCCTGGGCGACACGTGCACCCGGGCCTGCGGGTTCTGTGCAATCAAGACCGGCCGGCCCACGTGGTTCGACGCCGACGAGCCGCGTCGGGTGGCGGAGGCCGTCGCGGCGATGGGCCTGGAGCACGTGGTCGTGACCTCGGTCGCCCGCGACGACCTGCCCGACGGCGGCGCGGGCGTCTTCGCGGAGACGATCCGGCAGCTCCGCGACCACTGCCCCGGGATGGGCGTCGAGGTGCTGATCCCCGACTTCAATGGGCACGAGGCGCCGCTCCGAACCGTGATGGACGCCGGTCCCGACATCCTCAATCACAACGTGGAGACCGTGGAGCGGCTGCAGGCCCCGGTCCGGAAACGCGCGCGCTACGACCGGAGCCTGGGCGTGCTTCAGCGGGCGAAGGCGTATGCCGTCGAGCTGGGGCAGGCCGCCCACACGAAGAGCTCGATCATGGTGGGCCTCGGCGAGGAGCGCGCGGAGCTCTCGCAGGCCTTCCGGGACCTGCGCGCGGTCGACTGCGACATCCTGACCATCGGCCAGTACCTGCGGCCCACGGCTGACCACCTGCCGCTGGTCCGCTACTACCACCCCGACGAGTTCGCGGAGATGAAGGCCGAGGCGCTGGCGCTCGGCTTCCGGCACGTGGAATCGGGACCGCTCGTGCGCTCCTCGTACCACGCCCGCGACCAGGTTCCCGGCGCCGAGCTGCGGGCGCTTCGCCGCCGGGCGGCGCTCGACGCGAATGGCCGCGTGATCCCGGGCGCGACGGCCTGACGCGATATGCTCGGCGCATGACCCGGCCGCTCTCGCGCAAGATCCCGCTCGCGGAGCTCCACTGCCACCTGGGCGGCGCGGTGACGCCGGCGATCATGTGGGGAATCGCCCACAGCCAGGGGATTCGGCTCCCGACGAAGGACTACTGGGAGTTCCGGGCCATGATCACGGTCTCCAGCCGGCACGGCCGCTCCTTCGACGGCTACCTGGACCTCTTCCACTGGACGGAGCTGATCCAGTCGTCGCCGATCGCGGTTGAGCGCTCGGTCTACGAGGTGATCGGCGGGGCGTATCGCAAGAATAACGTCACCACCATGGAGCTCCGCTTCAACCCGATGAAGCGGAACCGTGGCGGCGAGCAGGACCTGGACCACATCATCGCGGCGGCAATGCGCGGGATGGACCGGGCGGTCCTCGAATACCCGATCAAGCCCGGCCTGATCCTCTGCCTGGACCGCGCCTTCCCGTACCAGCTGAACGAGATCATCGCGGAGAAGGCGATCAGCGGACGCGACCGGGGGATCGTTGGCATCGATATCGCGGGCCCGGAGTCGTCCGGCTTCCAGGCGAAGGAGTACCACCGGCTCTTCCAGCGAGTGCGGCGGCATCACCTGGGGATCACCGTCCACACGGGCGAGTCGGGACCCGTGGAGGAGATCGCGGACGTCATCGAGGAGCTGGAGCCGGACCGGATCGGCCACGGCGTCAAGGCCGCCTACGACCCCCGGACGATGGGCATGATCCGCGAGCGCGGGATCGTCCTGGAGGTCTGTCCGACGTCGAACCTGAACACCCGGGTGGTCTCTGGCTGGGATGAGTTTCGCTGGATCTTCGATACCTTCCGTCGTAACCAGATCCGCTTCACGATCAACACGGACGGCCCGGAGATGCTCAAGACGTACATCCGCGACGAGCTCGCGATGCTGGGCCGGCTGGGGATCCTCAGCCTCGACGAGCA
>JADGQG010000103.1 GCA_017882025.1 Chloroflexota bacterium | reverse complement strand
GACCGCGTGTCAGGATGGTGGAGGCTGTGCCGCGGCGGGCCCATCGCGCCGACCGTGACGTGGGGGTGCGGATGGGTTGCGCCGCGGTCGCATTTGGCGATGGCCGCGGTGGATTGACGAGGGCCGCGACCTAAAACCCCGACCGGAAGAACATCAAGCCGTTCCGCGCTCGCGACGCCGGCACGGCCCGGCGAACCCAGCAGAATGGAGCCTTGTCCCACACGGCTCCGCCGAGGAGGCGTCCGGCCTCCGGCATTCGGCGGAGCTGCTGCGGGCCACGATCGATACGCCTGAGCTCGACCCGGGACAAGCCCTCAGGAGACCGCCGCGGCGGCTGCCTCCGCGCGCAGGGCGGCGTAGCCCGGCTTGATCACGGCGGTGATGAGGCGCAGCCGCCCGTCGAACGGCTCGAAGGCCGACTTCATGGCGTTGAGCGTGAGCCACTCCATCTCGTCGAGCCCGATGCCGAAGACCTCGGCCATCGCCGCGAACTCGCTGGAGAGCGAGACGCCGCTCATCAGCCGGTTGTCGGTGTTGAGCGTGACGCGGAAGCGGAGCCGCCGCAGCAGGCCGATCGGGTGGTCGGCCAGCGTCGCCACCGCTCCGGTATGCACGTTCGAGGTCGGGCACATCTCGAGCGGGATCCGCCGGTCGCGCACGTAGGCCGCGAGCCGGCCAAGGTGCGCGCGGCCCTCGTCGTCGATCGTGATGTCGTCCACGATCCGGACACCGTGGCCCAGCCGGGCCGCGCCGCACCACTGCAGCGCCTCCCAGATGGACGGCAGGCCGAAGGACTCGCCCGCATGGATCGTCGAATGGAAGTTCTCGCTCTGGATCAGGTGGAACGCGTCCAGGTGGCGGGTCGGCGGGAAGCCCTTCTCGGGCCCGGCGATGTCGAACCCGACGCAGCCGCGATCACGCCAGCGGACGGCCAGCTCGGCGATCTCCACCGAGCGTGCGTATTGGCGCATCGCGGTGCAGAGGAACCTGACGAGGATCGGCCGGCCGACGGCGGCGGCCGCGGCCATGCCCCGTTCGAAGCCGGCCAGGACCGACTCCACGGCCTCGTCGAGCGAGAGCCCGGCCGCCGTGGACAGCTCCGGCGCGTAGCGCACCTCCGCGTAGACGAGCCCGTCGGCCGCGAGGTCCTCGACGCATTCGGCGCTCACCCGCTCGATCGCATCGCGGGTCTGCATGAGCGCGACGGTGTGGGCAAAGCCCTCGAGGTACAGCTCGAGGGACTTCCGGTCCGCGCCCCGGGTGAACCAGGCCTGGAGCTCGGCAGGATCGTGCGTGGGAAGCGCCGTGTAGCCGGCCTCCTGGGCAAGGTCGATGACGGTCCGCGGCCGGAGGCCCCCGTCAAGGTGGTCGTGGAGGAGAGCCTTGGGTGCGCGCCGGATCGTGCTTTCGTCGAGCATGGCCCGATGCTACGCCGACCCGGGAAGGGCAGTGCGGCCGAAACGCGGGACGCGCCCCGGAGCGTGAAGCGTCCCAGACGTGGCCCTACCCGCCGACGCCGTCCAGGCGCGCTCGTGCCGCCACCAGGGCGGCCGAAACGCGCCGCGGCGCCGTCCCGCCGATCACGTCGCACGAGACGAGCGCCGCGTCGAGCGTAGCCGCCTCGCGGAGTGCCGCGGGCAGCTCGGGATCACCCGCCAGCCCCATCACCGCGGAGTCGCGGCTCTCGGCGAGCGCCGCGACGATCACGCCATCGCCGAGCTCTGTGAGCGCACAGCCCTCGGCCTCGGCGGCGGCGACCAACCGACCCACCACGTGATGCGCCTCGCGGAAGGGGACGCCGAGACGGACCAGCGCATCCGCGACCGCGGTCGCGGTCGTGAAGCCCTCGGACGCCGCGCGCCGCATCGCTTCCCGGTCGACGGCCAACGTCTCGACCATCCCGGCCATGACCCCGAGCGATGCCCCGAACGTGGCGCACGCCTCGAACAGCGGCGGCTTGTCCTCCTGGAGATCGCGCTGGTACGCGAGGGGGAGGCCCTTGAGGAGCGCCAGGAACCCGGCCAGCGACCCGACGACCCGGGCGGCCCGTCCCCGCACCAGCTCTGCCGGGTCCGGGTTCTTCTTGTTCGGCATCATCGATGAGCCGGTGGTGAACGCATCCGCCGCGCGCACGAACCCGAAGCGCGGGTTGGACCACCAGGTGATCTCCTCGGCCAGGCGCGAAAGGTGCACCATGCCGAGTGCGACGGCGAACAGCAGCTCCGCCACGAAGTCCCGGTCGGAGACGGAATCGAGCGAGTTCGCCGTCACGCCGTCGAACCCGAGCTCCCGGGCGGTGGACTCCCGGTCCAGCGGGTACCCGGCGCCCGCCAGCGCCCCCGAACCGAGCGGCGACACGTTGGCGCGTCGACGGCAGTCGGCCAGCCGGTCGCGGTCGCGCTCGAGCATCTCGACGTACGCCAGCAGGTGATGGGCGAAGAGGACCGGCTGGGCCGGCTGGATGTGCGTCATCCCCGGCAGGATCGCGTCGCCCTCTCGCTCCCCGAGTCCCACCAACGCGCGCTCCATGCCCAGGACCGCGGCGTCGAGGCCGTCGATCGTCCGGCGCGCCCAGAGCCGCAGGTCCGTGGCGACCTGGTCGTTCCGTGAACGCCCCGTGTGCAGCTTCCCGCCCAGCGGCCCGATCCGCGCGACGAGCGCAGCTTCGAGGTTCATGTGGACGTCTTCGAGGCCCGGGTCCCAGGCCAGCGTCCCGGCTTCTACCTCGGCCCGGAGCGCGCCGAGACCGGCGATCAGCGCCGCGACCTCCGCCTCGTCGAGCAGGCCGGCGAGACCGAGCCCGCGCACGTGGGCAGCCGAGCCGGCGAGATCGTCGAGCGCGAGCGCGCGATCGACCTCGATGGAACGCGTGAAGTCGACGACCCGCGTGTCGGTCTCGCCCGTGAATCGCCCACCCCAGAGCCGCATGCCCGCCTCCCCTACCCCAACCTCGGTGCCGTGAATGGTAGCGATGCCACGCGATCATCCTCGAAAACGCACGGCAGACCCGCGTACGGGAAGACGGCCAAGGCCAGGTTCGCTGCCGCCACCGCGAGCACGGCCGAGAAGCCACGGACGGCCGGGATGACGGCGGTGAAGGGGTAGAAGACGCCGAGGGAGATCCCGTTGGCGACGAAGGGGGCACGAATGGCTCGCATGCGCCCGCAATGGTACGAGGAATGGATGCGCCGCCCGCGACGGCCCCCGGCGCCCGTGCCAGACGCGACCGACGCCGGGGGCCTTCCCGCCGCGCCGGCCGCCGGGGCATTCGCGCGACGAGCGTGGCAGACTCCGCCCGTGAATCCCAGCCCTTCCTCGGCCGACCTCGCCGTGCGGACCGAGGGCCTGGGACGTCGCTTCGGGGAGCGCTGGGCGGTCCGCGACCTCTCACTCGAGCTCCGTCGCGGCGAGGTCTTCGGCCTGCTGGGGCCAAACGGCGCCGGCAAGACCACGACCATCCGGCTCCTCTCGGCGCTCATCGGACCGTCCGCGGGGCGCGCCTGGGTCGATGGCCTGGACCTGGTCGGCGAGGCGGACGGGGTCCGCTCCCGCGTCGGCGTGCTGACCGAGGCGCCGGGCCTCTACGAGAAGCTCTCGGCCATCCGCAACCTCGACTTCTTCGGGAAGCTCCAGGGGCTGCCGACCGCGGTCCGTGCCGAGCGCATCGAGCGATTCCTCCGGCTCTTCGACCTGTGGGACCGACGCCACGAGCCGACCGGAACGTTCAGCAAGGGCATGAAGCAGAAGCTCGCGATCGCGCGGGCCCTGCTCCACGACCCACCGGTCCTCTTCCTCGACGAGCCGACCGCCGCGCTGGACCCGGAGGCGGCCGCGGTCGTACGCGACGCGATCGCCACGCTCCGCGGGCAGGGCCGCACGATCGTCCTCTGCACGCACGTCCTTCCCGAGGCGGAGCGGCTGTGCGACCGGATCGGCTTCCTGCGCACCACGCTCCTGCGCGTGGACACGCCGGCGCGGCTTCGGACCGCGCACGCGGATGGCCGGGTCCACGTGCGCCTGGCGGCCCGCGCGGGACCGGACCTGCTGGCGGCCCTGCGGACGGCGCCCGGCGTGGCTGCCGTCGAGGCCGCGGCGGACGGGCTCGTGGCGGAGCTGCGGGAGGCCGAGTCCGACACGCCGGCGCTGGTCCGGGCACTCGTGGCGGCCGGTGCGGCGATCCTCGAGGTCCGGCGCGAGGCCGCCACCCTCGAGGACGTCTACTTCGAGGTGATGGGCGCGCCGGCCGACGGCGAGGCGGCGGCGTGATGCGGATCGCGTGGATCGCCGCCGTCCTGGAGCGCGAGGTCGCCGAGCTGCTCCGCAACCGGCTTCTCCTGCTCTCGATCCTCGGCCCACCGATCGTCATCGTGCTCGGGCCGGTCCTCCTCGGGAAGCTCGTCGCCGGCCGACCGCTGCCGGCGGGGCTCGCGGCGTCGCTCGTGGCCGGCCGGCCGGAGTGGGCGTTGCTGGACCCGGGCGACCTCGCGGCCGCCTACAGCTTCCAGCAGTTCCTGCTCTTCTTCCTGATGCTGCCGGCGTTCATCCCGCTCTCGATCGCGACCTTCTCGATCATCGGCGAGAAGCAGAGCCGGACGCTGGAGGCGGTGCTCGCCACCCCGATCCGGACCGCGGAGCTCCTGGCCGGCAAGGCGATCGCGGCAGCCGTGCCCGGGATCGCGGGCGGGCTCATCGCGTATCTCGGCTTCGCGGGCCTGGTCCGGGCGCTCTACGGGCCGGCGCTCTTCGCGATCGTGAGCGCGCCCGACTGGCTCGCGGCGACGTTCCTGCTCGGACCGGCGATCGCGCTCCTCTCGGTGGTGCTGGGCGTCCTGGTCAGCTCCCGGGTGAACGACCCACGGACGGCCCAACAGGTGGGGGCAGTGATCGTCGTACCGCTTGTCGGGGCCGTGATCGCCCAGGCCGCGGGCCGCTTCCTGGTGGACGCGACCGGCTATGGCCTGGCGGCCGGGGCCGTCCTGCTCATCGCGCTCGCCGGGCTCCGGGCGGGCAGCTGGCTCTTCGCCCGCGAGGCGATCCTGACCCGATGGCGATGAGTGGCGATTCGCGGACGACGCGCAGCGGCGGTTCCTACCCGGTCCTCCTGGGCCTGATCGCGCTCGCGTGGGGCTCCAGCTACCTCTTCATCAAGATCGGGGTTGAGACCCTCCCGCCGCTCAGCCTCGTCTTCATGCGGCTGCTCGTCGGGCTCGCGATCCTGGGTGCCGTGGTCGTCGTCACGCGCACGCCGCTGCCGCGCGATCCCCGGACGCTGGGGCACCTGGCGATCCTGGGCGCCGTGAACATCGCGATCCCGTTCTGGCTGATCGGCTGGGCAGAGCAGCACATCTCGTCGGGGCTGGCGGGGATCCTCCAGTCGGCGGCGCCGTTCTTCACCCTGGTCCTGGCCGCGTCCTTCGTGCACGACGAGCACATCACCCGCGACCGCGTGGCCGGCATGGCGATCGGCTTCCTCGGGATCCTCGTCCTCTCGGCGCCCAACCTGGCGGAGGTCGGGACCGCCGCCGGCGCCCAGCGCCTGCTCGGCGAGCTGGCGGTCGTCCTGGCCTCGCTTGGGTACGCGGCCGGCAACACCTACGCGCGGCGCACCCTCCGGGAGACTCGACCGCTGGTGCTCGCTACTGGCCAGGTGGGCTGGGCGCTCGCGATGGTGGTCGCGCTCGCGTTCCTGGTCGACGGCGGGATCACGCTCCCGAGCGTGCCCGAGGCGTGGTTCGCCGTCGGCTGGCTGGGATCCGTCGGCACCGGGTTTGCCTACGTGATCTTCTTCCGGCTGCTCACCGGGTGGGGCCCGACGCGCGCCTCGCTCGTCGCGTACCTGCTGCCGGTCGTGGCGGTCGTCCTGGGCGTCGTGGTGCTCGGCGAGACGGTCGATGCCACGTTCCTCGCGGGTGCCGTGCTCATCGTGGGCGGCATCTGGGTGGTCAACCGGCGGGGTTGATTCGACCGTCGGTGGGCCGCGCACGTCGGCGTCGATCAGCGGCCCGACGCCCGGATCTCCGCGCCGGCGGCACACCCGACCACGTGATCGTTGACCATCCCGGTCGCCTGCATGAACGCGTGGCAGATTGTCGGGCCGACGAATCGGAACCCGCGCCGCACGAGCTCCCTGCTCATCGCCCGCGACTCCGGCGTCTCAGCCGGGATGTCGCCCAGGTTCGCGGGGCGCCGGTCGAGCGGGGCGCCGTCGACGAACCCCCACAGCAGGCCCGGAAGCGACTCGCCCGCCGCCGCGAGCTCCAGGACGACCCGCGCGCTCGCGATCGCGCCCTCGACCTTGCGGCGGTTGCGCACGATGCTGGCGTCGGCGAGGAGACGCGCGACGTCCGACTCCCCGAAGGCAGCCACGGCGGAGACGTCGAAGCCGGCGAACGCCCGCCGGTAGCCCTCGCGCTTGCGCAGGATCGTCGACCAGGACAGGCCCGCCTGGGCCCCCTCGAGCACGAGCATCTCGAACAGGTGCCGCTCATCGCGGGACGGTCGACCCCACTCCGCGTCGTGGTACGCGCGGTAGAGCGGGTCGCCCTCCACGCCCCAGGCGCAGCGGGCCACCCCGTCGGAGCCCACCACAACCGCGCGTTCGGCCCACGGGCCGGCGGCGGCCGTGCCGGCCTCCATCAGGCCACGTCGCGCCGCGAGACCCCCCACGCGCCCAGCAGGATCCCGCCGGCCGCGATGACCACGCAGGCCACGACGCCGCCGAGGTCCCAATGCCCGATCATCGGCTGGCCCAGGTGTGCCGTCAGGGCGAGCTGGTGGAACCAGTCGGGCATCTTGAGCGCCGGCGCGAGGAGGTCGACCAGGTAGGTCGCGACGACCACGAGCGCGGCGATCTCGGCCGCGAGCGACGTCCGCCACAGGCCACCGGCCGCGAAGCCCACCCCGACGATCGCGACGGCGTAGAGGCCGAGGGACGCTGAGCCGAGGATGGCATCGCCCGCGGTCGCGCCGCCCGTCGACGCGCCGAGCCCGATCCCGAGGGCGAGGATCGCTGTCATCAGGACGACCGCGACGACCGCCGCCACCCCGCCGGCAATCACCCAGCGGGCGCGCGA
>JADGQG010000012.1 GCA_017882025.1 Chloroflexota bacterium | reverse complement strand
GGGCTCGCTCATGCGTTCGCTCCCCCGCCCGACACCCCGGAACCGCCCGCGGCGAGACGTGCGATCTCCGCGGACGGCGGGTACGCAACGCGCATCGCGGCCGCCAGCACGAGCCGGGCAACCGCGTCCGCTGCGCCCGGTCTCGCCGCTCCGCGCGCGGCGGCGCTCATGGCGAGATGCCCGACCGGGTCGTCGAGCAGCCGGGCGGCCGCCACGAGCGCATCGGCATCGAAGTCCGCGTCGGCCACGACGTGCGCCGCACCCGTCGCCGCGTACGCATCGGCGTTGGCGCGCTGGTGGCCGGCCGCATGCGGATACGGCACGCAGACCATCGGCAGCCCGAACGCCGCCGCCTCGGCGAGCGTCGACGAGCCGGCACGGCCCACCACCAGGTCCGCCGCAGCGAGCGCCGCCGTCATCTCCCCGGCGAGGAACGGGAACGGGCGGTACCGGTCGCGGCGCTCCGGCGGCAGCGCATCGCGGACTGCCTGCATCTCCGCGTAGCCGGCCTCGCCGGTCACGTGGAGCACCCAGCAGCGTTCGACGAGCCGCTCGAGCGCCCCGGCAACTGCGGCGTTGAAGCGCCGCACGGCCTGCGACCCGCCGAAGA
This sequence comes from Chloroflexota bacterium, assembly GCA_017882025.1. Classification (GTDB taxonomy): domain Bacteria; phylum Chloroflexota; class Limnocylindria; order Limnocylindrales; family CSP1-4; genus CTSoil-043. Next base: position 17,914 of record JADGQG010000012.1, on the reverse strand, counting down.
CGAGGAGCAGGCGCGGCGCCGCCGGGATTCCCAGCCGCTCACGGGCTGCTTCGCGATCGATCGCGCGGGGGTCCCGAATCGGGGTCCCGGTCACGTAGCAGCGCTCCACACCGAGCGCGGCGCAGGTTGCCTCGAAGCTCACCGCGACCACGTCCGCCAGCCGGGCGGTGGCCCGGACGCTGCGGCCCGGCACCACGTTCCCCTCCCAGAGGATCGTGGGGATGCGCAGGAGGCGTGCCGCGGCGAGAATCGGGATCGCAACGTAGCCGCCGCTCGTGACGATGGCGTCCGGGCGGTGGCGGGCCAGCAACCAGAGCGCCTGCGGAAAGGACGCCGCGAGCCGGAGTGGATCGAGCACGAGGTGGACATCGCGTCCAGCGCTCCGGAGCGAGCGCAGGGCGAGCCGCGAGAACGGGATCCCGATCCCCGGGACGATCCCGGCCTCCAGGCCGCGATGGCCGCCGATCCAGGCCAGCTCAGGCGCGGCCGGCAGGGCGCGGAGCGAGCGGGCGACGGCCACTGCCGGGTAGATGTGCCCGCCCGTGCCGCCTGCCGCGATCACCACTCGCATCCACCCAACCTCCATGTACCGCGGTCTCGCGGGAGATCGCCAGCAGGATGCCGGCGGCGACGAGGCTCACGATGAGCGACGAGCCACCGGCAGAGACGAACGGCAGCGTGATCCCCGTGATGGGGAGCAGCGTCAACACGACGCCGATGTTCACGAACGCCTGGATACACAGGTACGCCGTGAGCCCCGCCGCGAGCAGGGCACCGAAGGTGTCGGGAGCCGCCAGCGAGATACGCATCCCGCGCCAGGCGAGCAGGACGAACGCGATCACCACGAGGGCCGCGCCCACGAAGCCGAACTCCTGGCCGACCACCGCGAAGATGTAGTCGTTGTGGGCGTTCGGGAGGACGATCCCACCGGCGGCCGCGCGGTCGCCGAGGCCCGCGCCGAAGAGCCCACCGAGCCCGAGCGCGAGAAGGCCCTGGACGCTCTGGAAGCCGGTCGTGAGGGCGTACTCGAACGGATTCTGGAATGTCTGCAACCGTGCCAGCTGGTAGTCCTTCAGGAACATCGAGGCAGCCAGCACCGTGCCTGCGCCGAGGGCCAGGATCCCGAGCGGGTTCCCGCCCGCCACGAAGAGCATCACGACGGCCGTGATCCCAAGCACGGCTGTCGACCCGATATCGGGCGTCTTGAAGATGAGGAGAAGGAACGGCGCGACGATGACCACGAACGGGATCAGCCCGCCCCGGATCGAGCCGATCGCCGTGCCGCGCCGGGTTATCCAGTGCGCGAGGTAGACGACGAGGGCGAGCTTGGAGAATTCGCCTGGCTGGATGACGGGCAGCCCCGGGAGCTTGAGCCACTGCGTGGAGCCGCCCACCTCGACGCGCCACGGCGAGAAGAGCACGAGCAGGAGCAGGATGCCCGCGCCAATGAGCGCCGGCAGCGAGAGGAGGCGGAGCCAGCGATAGTCGGAGCGCATTGCGATGAGCATGCAGCCCATCCCGACCGCGGCCCAGACGAACTGCGGGCCCACGGTCGCAAGCGTCCCGTACCCGTCCGCATAGCCCTTCATGGCGGAGCTCGAGTAGACCATGAGGATGCCAAGGCCGGTCAGGGCGACGACCAGGGCGAGCACGAGCGCGTCCGGCGCATGCCGCTCGCGGGCATAGACGGGAGCGACGAGGCCGCCCGTGGCCGGAGCGCGAGAGACGGCGGGGGCCCTCGCCACGGGCGCCGTCCGGGCGACGGCCGGGAGGTGCGTCGCCGCGCCGGCGCCGCCGCCGGTCGCGCGACTGGCGCTGGTGACGCTCATCGTCGGCGGCCCCCGTCCCGGTCGGCCGCGGCAGCGGCGGCCGCCCCTGCGAGAGCCGCGACCGCAGTCTTGAAAGCGCGACCGCGCGCAGCATAGTCGGGGAACTGGTCGAAGCTGGCGGCCGCCGGGCTGAGGAGCACCGTGGCCACGGCGCCCGGGGCTTCGTCGGCGAGGAGCTCACGCGCCAGCGCGTCCGCGCGTGCGACGGCCGCATCGAGGGTCCCGGCCTCCTCGACGCACCGGAGGCCGGCCGCCCGGAAGAGCGTCGCGAGCGCCGGCCCGGACTCGCCGATCAGGACCGCCGCGGCCGCCCGTTCCGCGACGATCGGGGCGAGCGCCCGGAGGTCGATGCCCTTGTCGCGCCCACCGGCGATGAGGACGAGCGGCGCGTCGAAGCTGCGCAGCGCGGCGGCGACCGCGTCCGGCTGGGTGCCCTGGGAATCGTTGACGAACCGGACCCCGTTCACCAGACCGACCGGCTCGAGGCGGTGCTCGACGCCGGCAAACGTGCCCGCCGCGGTGCGGATCGCATCCGGCGCCAGGCCGAAGAGGAGCCCGACCGAGACGGCCGCCAGCAGGTTCGCGACGTTGTGGCGCCCGGGCAACGCGAGCTCCCCGACCGGCATGACCCGGCCGGCAGGCCCGGTCATGGCCGCGCCACCGCCGGCGACCGGCAGCCGCTCCACATCGGCCGCGACCACCCAGCCGTCCACGATCCCGACCCCGCCGGGAATCGGGCGGTCCAGCCGGTAGCAGACCGAGGGCGCGGTCCCGAGGCCCGCGTAGCCGCCCACCACCGGATCGTCGAGGTTGAGGACGAGCGCCCCAGCAGGATCCACCAGCTCGGCCAGCCGTCGCTTCACCGCACGATACGCGGACAGCGACCCGTGGCGGTCGAGGTGGTCGGCGGTCACGTTCGTGTAGGCCGCCACGGTCGTCCCGCGAGTCAGGCTCGGCAGCTGCAGCTCGGAGAGCTCCAGGACGACCCGGTGGGCCCCGGTCAGCTCGGTCACCCGGTCGATGAGCGGCAGGCCGATGTTCCCGCCCAGCACCACCGGGTGAGTCGGGTCGGCGGCAAGGAGATGCGCGATGAGCGACGCGGTGGTCGTCTTCCCCTTCGTCCCGGTGACGCCGATCGTCGGCGCGGAGCACAGGCGAAGTGTCAGGTCCGGCTCTGAAACGAGCGCCGGCGCGTCCGGGTCTCCGGCCGCGCGTCGGGCCGCAAGGCCATCGAGCGCGGCGCGGAGTCGGGGCTCCGTGGTCGGGAAGCCGGGCGTGATCGATGGCGAGAACGCGACCAGGGCCGCATCTGCCCACGCGGACGCCGGGTCGACCTCCGGCCCGGCACGAAGCCGGATCGGCCGGCCCACCAGCTCCGCCAGCCGGTCCGCGAGCGCGGCCACGGGCTTGCCGTCGTAGATCGTGACGACGGCGCCCGCGTCGTCGAAGAATCGGGCCAGCCCCACCCCCGTACGAGCCAGCCCCAGGACCGTCACCGGGACGCCGGCCAGGGCCCCCGCGCGGACCGCATCCACCGTCAGGGCGTCGAGGTCGACCGGATTCGGCATCGTCAGACCAGCCGCTGCAGCGTGGCGAGGAAGAGCGTCACGCCCATCAGGCCGGCCAGCGCACCGACGATCCAGAAGCGGAGCGTGATCTTCGTCTCCGGCCAGCCACCCAGCTCGAAGTGGTGATGAAGCGGGCTCATCCGGAAGATCCGCCTGCCGCCCGTTGCCTTGAAATAGGCGACCTGGATCAGGACCGAGCCCGCCTCCACGACGAAGATGATCCCGATCAGCGGGAGGATCAGGATCTGGCCCGTGATCAGTGAAACGACAGCCAGCGTCGCACCCAGGCTCAGCGAGCCCGAGTCGCCCATGAACACCTGGGCCGGGTGGACGTTGAACCAGAGGAAGCCCAGAAGCGCGCCGATAAGGAGCGAGCACAGGATCGCGAGGTTCGGCTGGGCGGGGCTGTTGAGCAGGGCGATGATCAGGAACGGGACGAAGGCGAAGATGAGGGTGCCGCCCGCCAGCCCGTCCAGCCCATCCGTCAGGTTGACGCCGTTGCTCATCGCCACGATCGCGAAGGCCGCGAACGCGATGTACAGCCACGGCGCGATGGCCACGGCACCCACGAACGGGACGCCCACCGCGACGATGTCGTAGGTGCGCTGGATCTGCCAGGCGGCGAATACCGCGACGGCCGTCTGCCAGATGAGTTTCTGGCGGGCGCGAATCCCGTCGCCCGTGCTCGCGTTGAGCCAGTCGTCGGCGAAGCCAAGGGCGCCCACGAGCCCGAGCGCCGCGAGTGGGGCAAACGTGGAGGCGTCAACCAGGTTGAAGACCAGCGCCAGCACACCCACGACCCCGATCAGGAGGGCTCCCCCGGCGGTCGGTGTGCCGCCCTTGATCTGGTGCGTCTCCGGCCCCTCGATCCGGATCCGCTTGGCGAAGCCGGCCCAGCGGATGAGCCGGATGTACCCGGGCATCAGGATCACCACGACGGCAAAGGCCAGCAGGATCGCCTGGATCAGCTCGACGGTCATGCGGGGATCCCCGCCCGGAGGGCATCCACGACGGCCTCGAGGGCGGCGCCCCGCGAGGCCTTGACAAGGACGACGTCTCCCGGGCGGAGCACCGACGCGAGAAGCTCGATCGCGGTCGCGCGGTCACGGACGTGGTGCACGTGCGAAGCCGCCAGCCCGGCAGACAGGGCGCCCTCGGCGATGCCCGCAGCGCCATGCCCGACCACGACCAGCTCGGCAACGGCCCGGCCGGCGGCTTCGCCGACGGCGCGGTGGCTCGCGGCGTGCGCGTCGCCCAGCTCGAGCATCTCGCCGAGGACCGCCACGGGCCGGCCGGGCAGCGACACGAGCACGTCGAGCGCCGCGAGGACCGCCGGTGGCGAGGCGTTGTACGTGTCGTCGAGGATCGTGAGGCCCGGCGCCTTCACGATGGCGCCCCGGTGCGCGGACGCGGCGGCCCAGTCGGTCGCCAGGCCAGCCGCGATCGCCTCGTCCGGGAGCCCCGCCAGGAGCCCGACCGCCGCGGCCGCCAACGCGTTCTGGACACTGTGGCGACCCAGCGCGACGATCTCGGCCCCGAACCGCGTCCGCCGCGGAGCGCGCGCCACCACCTCGAACGTCATCCCGGCGGCGCCGCGGCGTACGACGCGCTCCGCGGTCACATCGGCATCGGCCGCGAAGCCGTAACGGATCACGGAGGCACGCGTGCGCGACCCGAACGTGCGCACCCGGACGTCGTCCGCGTTGAGGACCGCCGTGCCGTCGGGCGGCAGGGCCTCGACCAGCTCGGCCTTCGCGTCCTCGATCGCCGCCAGGCTGCCGGCCCGCTCCTGGTGCACGGGCGCGACCGCGGTCACGACGCCGATCTCCGGCCGGCCCAGCCGGGCAAGCGTCGCGATCTCGCCCCCGACGTACATCCCCATCTCGAGGACCGCGGCGCGGTGCTCCGGCCCCAGGCGCAGCAGCGTGAGCGGGAGGCCGATCTCGTTGTTCGCATTGCCCTCGCTCTTCAGCGTCGGGAGTGCAATGGCGAGGACGGCGGCTGTCGCGTCCTTGGTTGACGTCTTCGCGAGGCTGCCGGTGATCCCGACCACCAGCGGGTCGAACCGGGCGCGCCAGGCGGCCCCGATCGCCTGGAGGCCGAGGAGCGCGTCGGGCACCTGGACGACGGTCACGCTGCCGAGGGCTTCGAGCGCCGCTGCGTCCAGCGGGCGGCTCACCAGCAGGGCCGCCGCCCCGGCGGCCACCGCAGCTTCGAGGAAACGATGCCCGTCGGTCCGCTCGCCGGACAGGGCCACGAACAGGTTTCCCGGCTCCACCGCGCGCGAGTCGACGGCACCACCACGAATGGGACGGTCGGCGTCGCGGAGCAGCGTTCCACGGGTCGCCGTGAGAAGGTCGGCGGCACGCAGCGCGGGGGCGGCGCCCGGCCGGGTCGGATCGCCGCCCTGGCCGGGCGCCGGCACGGTCGTCACGCCGGGGAGTGTCGCACAGGCTGCACTCACGGGTGCGCCGTCGCAGCCGGCGCCGACGCCGACGACGAGGGAGCCGGCCGGACGGGCGGCAGGTCGAGGGTCGTCATGGCGTCGGTCGCGATCCGCCGGAAGAGCTCGAACGACTCGACCGCCATCTCCAGGTCGCCGGGCCTGTTCACGAGCGGCTTGCCCTCGTTTACCTGGACGGCAACGACCAGCTCCGGCGCCGTCCGACCGACGAACCCGACGAACGAGAAGTTGTAGACGTCGGTCCGGAAGCGGCCGGCCTTGGCATCCCAGATCTGGGCCGTTCCGGTCTTGCCCCCCACCAGGTACCCCGGGATGAGCGTGCGATCCCGGTAGAACGGCACCACGTTCACCACCCGCTCCATGATCGCCGTGAGATTGGCCGAGAGGGCGGGCGTCATGACGCGCCCACGGTCGGCCGTCGTCGTGGGCGAGTCGCCGGTTGCCTTCACGACGTGAGGCGTGGGGAGTGTCCCGCCATTCACCATCGCGCTGAACGCGGTCGCCAGCTGGAGGAGCGTCACCGCGATCCCCTGGCCGAACGCGCCGTTCGCCAGGTCGATCTGCTTCCACGGCTGCACTGCCGGGTCGCGGACGAGGCCGGGCACCTCTCCCGCCACGTCGATGCCCGTCCGGGCGCCGAAGCCCAGGCGGGTCCACGCCTCGTGGAGGACGGCGGCGGCCTGGCTGGTAGTGGGACCGAGCATGAGGGCGACCTTCGACATGACGACGTTGCGGGACCATGCCACGGCGTCCTGGAAGGTGAGCGTGCCCTTGCTTCCTCGATCGGCGTTCCGGACGCTTGCCCGTCCACCGTCGAGCGTGAGGACCGCCTGGTCGCGGAGCTTCGTCGTGCGCGTGACGACCCCGGCCTCCAGGGCGGCGGTCGCCGTCAGGAGCTTGAAGACCGAGCCCGGCTCATAGACGCTCGAGACGATCGGGTCGATGAAGCGCGAGGGATCGTTCGCGGCGATGGCACGGTAGTCGTTGCCGTCGTAGCTGGGGTAGGTCGCGGACGCGAGGATCTCGCCGGTCGTCGGGTCCATCACCAGGCCCGAGACACTCTTCGCATGGTTCGCGACCCACGCCGCGTAGACCTCCTGCTCCAGCTTGAGCTGGAGGCTCGCATCGAGGGTCAGGGTGAGCGAGGTGCCCGGCGAGCCGGGCTCAACCGTCTGCGCGTTCTCCAGGAGCGGGCGCCCCGACGCGTCGCGCTCGGCCAGGAGCACCTGCGGGCTGCCACCGAGCAGGTCCTGCCAGCGGCCCTCGACCCCGTACTGGCCGGTCCCGTCGCGGTTGACGAACCCGAGCAGCTGCGCGGCGAGGGTCGTGCCGGTGGCGCCGCCCGCCAGCGGGTAGACCCGGACCGGCTCGGGCTCCAGGCGGAGCTGCGTGAGCGACCCGTCGGCAAGGCCGGCCTTGATTGCGTCCGACTGGACCGGGGTCAGGTCGTGAGCCAGGATTACGAACGCCTGCCCGTCGTTGATCTTCGCTCGAAGGGCATCGGCCTCGGTCGGGACAAGGCCCAGGATCTCGACGAGTTTCGCGGCCACCCGCTCGCGCAACGCCGCCGTGACGGCATCGGTGGACCCGGTCATCTGGGCCGGGAACGCGCTGAGGCGGTCGCGCTCCACGGACGTGGCGAGCACGACCGTCCCGCTCCGGTCGTAGATGGTCCCCCGCACCGGCGCGACCTCGATGCGCGCCGTCACCTGTTCGCGGGCCCGCGCCACCAGCTCGTCGTGGCGCACGAACTGCCAGTAGCCCAGCCGCCCGATACACGCGATGCCGAAGCAGGCGAGCAGAGCGAGCACGAGCAGGCTCCGCGGGCGGCTGTCGGTCCGGCCGAGCATCAGACGGGCTTCCTCCTGGTCGGGCGATCGGGCGGTCGCGGACGCGGGCTAACGCGCGGGGACCACGAGTGGGTTTATGAGCTGGCCCAGGCCGGCATCGAGGGCCAGCTTCCGGATCGCCGGCTCGCGGCCCAGGCGCGACAGGTCCGCAACCAGGTTGCGCTCGTTCGCGAGGAGCTCCGAGCGAGCCGCGATCAGGCGGTCGACGTCGAAGTCGGTCGCGGAGACCCTGACCGTCTGGGAGAGCGAGAAGAGCCCAAGCAGGAAGATGACCACGATGCCGACGATCGCGAAGCCAACCCGGCCCTGGCGGCGACGAGAACGGACCGCCGAAGCGCCCCGGAGGCTTCGGCGCGGCAGGTCGGCAGCCCGGTCCGACCGGGGCGTGCCGCGCCGTTCGAGCGCCGTCTCTGCCCGGCGGCGCGGCGCCAGGATGCCGGACCGCGGCCGCGCTCCCGCATAGCCCGCCATCAGTCCGGCCCGAGATAGGCGCTGCCGTAGGCCGGCAGGCCAAGCTCTCGAACAGCAACGTCCATCCCGGCGAACGACTCCTCGCCCAGCTCGCGCACCTCGTCGAGCCCGGACCAGATCCGGTCGCGCCGCTCGCGAATCTCGTGCTCCCGACGACCGTACGACCTTCGCCGCTGGGTCTGGTGGCGCTTGCTCATCGGTGCGAACCCTCCGTCGCGTCGACGCCCGGACGGCTCATGCGGCGAGCCGTTCCGCGGTCCGGAGCCGGGCGCTCCGGGCGCGGGGATTCGCGGCGACCTCCGCCTCCGTGGGCATTGCCGGCTGGGGGCCGACGGGGCGGAGACGGGGGGCCCGGCCGCAGACACAGACGGGAAAGCTGGGTGGGCAGGTGCAGCCGCGGCGCTCGGCCGCGACGAAGCGCTTGACGAGTCGATCCTCGAGCGAGTGGTAGGCCAGCACGACCAGTCGGCCGCGCGGGCGAAGCAGCCCGACCGCCGCGTCGAGGGCGACCTCGAGCGCATCGAGCTCGCCGTTGACCGCGATTCGGAGCGCCTGGAAGACGCGGGTGGCGGGATGGATCCGCCCGGGTCGGCCGGGACGGCGCGGGACGACGCGTTCGACGAGCGAGGCGAATACCTCCGCCGTGGTGACCGGGGCCGCTCGACGCGCCTCGACGACGGCGCGAGCGATGCGCCGCGCATGCGGCTCCTCGCCGTAGCGCCGGAAGAGGTCTGCGAGCTCCCCCTCGTCGAGCTCCGCGAGCAGCTCCGCGGCGGGCCGGCCCGTGCCCGGGTCGAAGCGCATGTCGAGCCGGCCCTCGGCGCGGAAGCTGAACCCGCGCGCCGGATCGGCAAGCTGGAACGAGCTCAGGCCGAGGTCCAGCAGGATGCCGTCGACGGTCGGGAACCCGGCCTCCGGTGCGACGGTCGCGAGATCCCGGAAGTTCGCCTGCCGGAGTACCAGCCGATCGCCGAACCGGGCGAGCCGCTCCCCCACCCGCGCGATCGCGGCGGGGTCGGCGTCGAGCCCGAGGACGCGGCCGTCCGGGCTGGCGGCCTCCAGGATCCGCTCGGTGTGCCCACCGCCGCCAACGGTTCCGTCGACATGAAGGCTGCCGGGGCGCGGGGCGAGCATCTGCATGACCTCCTCCGCGAGCACCGGCAGGTGCCCAAGCTCCATGTCTACCTCACCGACGACGAGCGGATCCCGAGCGGATCCTGGAAGCGCATGTAATGGCCTAGATACCCAGCCCAGCCAGGTGTTGCGCGAGCGCATCCGGCGCCTCGAGCGCCTTCCGGTAGTCGTCCCACCGGACGGGCGTCCAGATCTCTGCGTGGTCGAGCGAGCCGACGACTGCTGCCTCGCCCTCCAGCCCGGCGGCCTCCCGGAGGTAGGCCGGAAGGACGAAGCGACCCTGGGCGTCGAACTCGATCTCTACGGCGCTCGCAAAGACGAACCGGCTGAAGGCCCGGGCTCCCGCGTTCTCGACGATCGGCAGCGCCGCGACCTTGCTCGCGAGGCGCTCCCATCCATCCCGAGGCCAGATCGCCAGGCAGAGATCCAGCCAGCGCGAAACGACCGCGCCGCCGGCAAGCTGCGCCCGGAACTTCGAAGGCACGGCAAGCCGTCCCTTCGCGTCCACCGTGTGCCGGTACTCGCCGGTGAACACCTACCCAGGCTCCCTGTGTTCCGTGTCTGCCGTCCGCGGGCCTCGTGCCCGTGGATCCGAAGGTGCGTGGCCCGGTGTCCTCGGCGGCAGTCGAGTGCCCTTCGCCCGCCGCCAAGATTCACCACTTGTCCCCACTTCGTGGGACTAGGTGGGCATCATACACCGCGCCGAGCCCGCGTCAACGCCGATTCCGCAACTCGGCGGGGTGATCGGGCCGACGATGAGGCTGCCGTCTGCCGCCCGTCGCGGTACCCATCAGGCGGACGGCGACCAGCGTCGTAGTACGAGTGGGAGACTTGCGGGCGTCCTGCAGCCGGGTGTAGGCTCCGCCGCCGAACAAGGTCGTCCAGACTCCCGAGGACAACGCCCGCAGATGACCGCCCTGCCGCGAACCGCAGATCTCGACCTCGCGCCGCCTCCCGTGAGAGATCCAGGGGCGCGGTCGCAGCCGTTGGCTGCCGCGCGGATCCGCCGCTGCACCTTCCGCCGGCTGATCGCCGTGGATCGGGCCAGCGGGCGCGTCTACGACGTGGACTGTCTCTACCCGGACCGGGCAATCCCGCTCCCGCTCGGAGACGTGGAAGCGGCGACGCCCATCTGCAATGCCTGCACGGGATCGCACATCTTCCGGGCCGACGAGGACTGACGGACCGAACCGGCGACCGGGCACGGTGAGGGCGCCAGCGAGGCGGCCTGTACGCCGGGTTCTGTACCGCGCCCGAGGGCACGGCGACGGTCATCCATCTGGGGCCGCCGGTTGCCCGACGGCTCATGCGGCCGACCCGAGGGACCGCGGCGGCGCGCCGCTGCCCCGGCGAACCGGGACATGCCCTCCTACTTGGCCTTGCTCCGGGTAGAGCTTGCCGCGTTTCACCCCGCCGCCGGTTGCCCGGCGGCGGACTCGTCTCTGTGGCGCTGGTCCTCGCCTCGCGGCGGACGGGCGTTACCCGCTACCCTGCGCCTGGGAGCCCGGACGTTCCTCACGCCGGCGGTTGCCCGCCGACGCGCGACCGTCCAGCCGCCTCGCTGGCGGACGAAGTCTACCCCGCGCGGTCGGAGCGGACCGTCGCGGAGTCGCCCCCATGTGAGCACGGCTCGTCGGCCCTGACGATCGTCGGCGGGTCCGTGCTCACGGCACCTCGAGCTCGAGTCCGTCCCAGGCCACCTCGACGCCGGCCGGAAGGCGCGCCGTGAGCGCGGCATGGCCCAGCTCGTGGTCGAGATGGGTGAGGTAGGCGCGTCTCGGTTGCAGGTCCTCGATGACGGCCAGGGCTTCCGCGACCGTCTGGTGGGTCGGGTGCGGGAGGTCGCGCAGGGCGGAGATCACCAGGACGTCCAGGTCGCGGAGGAGCGCCCGGCCGTCCGCGTCGATCCGCTGCACGTCCGAGCAATACGCGAAGCCGCCGGTGCGATAACCCGTGATCACCCGGTCGACGTGGATCACCGGGACTGGGACAAAGCGCCGCCCGCCGACCAGGAACGGCCCGGCCAGCGCGACCGGTCGAAGCTGCGGGACCCCGACGAACGCCCGCTGGCCCGGGCGGAATGCGTACGCGAATCGACCCACGACGACGTCCAGGTCGTCCGACGGGGCGTGGACGGGCAGGTACCCGCCGCGCAGCTCGTTGAAGCGACGCAACTCGTCCAGCCCTCCGATCGCGTCCTGGTGCTCGTGTGTCAGGAGGACGGCGTCCAGCCGCCGCAGGTCCGCCGCGAGCGCCTGCCACTTGATGTCCGGGCCGCAGTCCACCAGGACCCGCCGCTCCCCGAACGCGAGCAGTGCCGACGCCCGGTAGCGGCGATCGCGCGGGTCGGTGGAGGTGCAGACGGCGCAGTCGCAGGCGATCCGCGGGATCCCCTGGCTCGTGCCGCTGCCCAGGAAGCGAACGATGAGGCGGCCCGGGTCGGGCCCCGCGTCACCGGGATCGAAGCCCGCCTCCAGCGCGATGGCTCCTCCCGGCGCGTCGCCGGTACCGAGCTCCATGCCCAGCTGCGTCGACGAGGCGGCCGCGCCGCCCGATCCCGCCGGTGGCCGCCGCACGATGAGCGCCGACCCGCCGGCCGCGACCCGGTCCAGCGCCTCGTTCGCCAGCGCGTCCGCCGTCGCGTTCTCGCTGCGCGGAACGTGCCGGGCGCTCCAGCGCCGGAATCGCCGCAGCCCGGCGATCGCCTCGTCATGGAGCGGCGCGAGCTTCGCGTCCTTCACCCGCCAGCGCCCGCGAAGCTGCTCGACGACGAGCATCGAGTCGAGCAGAAGGAGCACCTCCTCCGCGCCGAGCTCGGCGGCGAGGTCGAGCGCGTGGACTACGGCCGTCCACTCGGCAACGTTGTTGGTCTGCCGTCCCAGCGCCTCGGAGATCGTGGCGAGGGGGGGCGCGTCGGGGCGCTCGGCGCCGGGACGGTCCGCGTCGATCAGCGCCGCCCCTGCGGACGCGGGGCCCGGGTTCCCCCGCGCCGCGCCGTCGGTCCGGATGATCAGCCGGCGGACGCCGCCGGCCGCGGCTCCGCTCAGACCGAGCGCTCCACCACCGCCCGCGAGACCTCCAGGATCGCGCGGGTGATGTTGATACCGCGCGGGCACGCGTCGACACAGTTGAAGATGGTCCGGCAGCGCCAGACGCCGTCCTTGTCGGCCAGGATCTCTAGCCGCTCATCGCCCGCGTCGTCGCGCGAGTCGAAGATGAAACGGTGCGCATTCACGATCGCGGCCGGGCCGACGTACGAGGGCTGCGCCCAGAACGACGGGCACGCAGTCGTGCACGCCGCGCACAGGATGCACTTCGTGGTGTCGTCGTAGCGCGCGCGGTCGGCCTGGCTCTGGCGCCGCTCGCGCTCGGGGGCGGGCGAGTCGGCGATCAGGAAGGGCATGACGCTGCGGTACTTCGAGAAGAAGGTGTCCATGTCGACGACGAGGTCCTTCACGACCGGGAGGCCGGTCAGCGGCGCGACGGTGATCTTCTTCCCCAGCTGGTCCACGCGGATCTTGCAGGCCAGCCGATTTCGGCCATTGATGAGCATGGCGTCAGAGCCGCAGATGCCGTGGGCGCATGAACGCCGGAAGGTGAGCGTACCGTCCTGCTCCGCCTTGACCGTGGTCAGGAGGTTGAGGACGCGGTCCATCGGCTCCGCCTCGACGCGGTAGGACTCCCAGTGCGGCGCGGCGTCGCGCTCGGGATCAAAGCGGAGGATGCGGAGGTCGACCTGCATCACGCGGCTCCCGGGCTCAATACGTACGCGGCTTGGGCTCGAACCGGGTGATCGTCACCGGCTTGTACCGGAGCGAGGGCCCGGCCTCGCCGCGGTACGCGAGCGTGTGGGCGAGGAAGTTGACATCGTCGCGCTCCGGGTAGTCGTCGCGGGAGTGGGCGCCTCGGCTCTCGGTCCGCGCGATCGCGGACGACGCCATCGCCTCGGCGCCGTCGATCAGGTAGCCCAGCTCGCGCGCCTCGAGGAGATCCGTGTTGAAGATCCTGCCGGTGTCGCGGACGCGGACGCGCGTATAGCGGTCCTTGATCGCCGCGACCCCGGCAACCGCGGTCGCCATCATCTTGGCGGTCCGGAAGACGCCCACGTTGTCCATCATGAGCGTGGCGAGCTCTGCCTTGAGGGCGGATGGGCTCTCGCCCTCAGGACGCGTCCGGAGTGCCTCGAGCTCGGAGCGGACCGGCTCCTCGACGTCGGCCGCGATCGACGGCGCCTCGGCGGCCCGGCAGTAGGCGGCCATCTCGCGGCCCGCGCGTCGCCCGAACACGAGCAGGTCCACGAGCGAGTTCGTGCCGAGGCGGTTCGCGCCGTGGACCGAGACGCAGGCCGCTTCCCCGGCAGCGAAGAGCCCCTCGACCACCGTGTTCGCCTCGTCGCGCACGACCCGCGTCCGGAGGTCCGTCGGGATCCCGCCCATCGCGTAATGGGCGGTGGGTTGGATCGGCACGGGCTCCGTGAGCGGCTCCACGCCGAGGTAGACCCGGGCGAACTCCGTGATGTCCGGGAGCTTCTCCTCGATGACCGCACGGCCCAGGTGACGCACGTCCAGGTAGACGTAATCCTTCTTGGGCCCGGCCCCGCGCCCGTCGCGGATCTCCAGGTAGATCGCCCGGCTGACCATGTCGCGGGGCGCCAGCTCCATCGCCTTTGGCGCGTAGCGGCTCATGAAGCGCTCGCCGTCCGCGTTGAGGAGAGTGCCGCCCTCGCCACGGGCGGCCTCCGAGAGGAGGATCCCGATCCCGTAGATGCCCGTGGGATGGAATTGGTAGAACTCCATGTCCTCCAGGGGGATGCCGTGGCGGTAGACCAGCGACATGCCGTCGCCGGTCAGCGAGTGGGCGTTCGAGGTGATCGAGAACATCCGGCCGTTGCCGCCGGTGGCGAGCAGGACGGCCTTGGCCCCGAACGTGTGGAGTTCGCCGTCGGCGATCCGGTAGGCCACCACGCCGGCCGCCCGGCCGCCGTCGCCACCCTCGCCGCCCTCGAAGAGGAGGTCGACCACGTGGTACTCGTCGTAGAACTGGACGCCGGCCTTGATGCAGCTCTGGTAGAGCGTCTGGAGGATCATGTGGCCCGTCCGGTCCGCGGCGAAGCAAGCCCGCTTGATCGGGCCCTCCCCGAAGTTCCGGGTGTGGCCGCCGAACCGGCGCTGGTCGATCTTCCCGTCCGGGGTCCGGTTGAAGGGCAGCCCCATGTGCTCGAGCTCGATCACCGTCTCGATCGCCTCGTGGGCCAGCACCTCGGCCGCGTCTTGGTCGACCAGATAGTCGCCGCCCTTGACGGTGTCGAACATGTGCCACTCCCAGTGGTCCTCCTCCTGGTTCCCCAGGGCGGCGCACACGCCACCCTGGGCGGCGCCGGTGTGGGAGCGGGTCGGGTAGAGCTTCGTCAGGACGCCCGTGGAGACGCCGGCCCGGGCGAGCTCGAGCGCCGCCCAGAGGCCGGCCCCGCCGGCGCCGATGACGAGCGCGTCGTGGTCGATTCGCATCCAGCGGCCTTCCTACTTGACCGGGAACGGGAGGGTCATGACCGCCATCGTCCCCATCAGGAAGAGCGCGATCCCGGTCAGGTACAGCAGCATCGTCAGGGCGGTTCGCGCCCCGCCGTGGGTGTAGTCCTGGACCACCGTCCGGACCCCCATGAAGCTGTGGAGGACCACCATCGTGAGCAGCAGCCAGTCGACGGTCCGCCACAGGACGCTCCCCCACCGCTCGTCGACGATCCACTGGGACGTCTCGTTGGCCGGGTCGAAGAAGAAATGCGTGATCGAGAAGTGGCCCAGCGCGAGCACGAACAGGGCGAGCCCCGACAGGCGCATCAGGTACCAGACGCCCAGCTCGAACCCACTCCCATGCGGGCGCGCCCGACCGGACGGTGTGTAGACCGCCATCAGGACGCTCCCGCCCAGATAGGGCGAAGGATGATGTACGCGCCGGGCAGGCCGACGACCACGAACACCACCCAGCTCGCGTACCAGAGCTGCTTGTGGAAGACGGTCGTGGCGGGCCAGAAGTCCATCACGATGATCCGCAGGCCGTTGAGCGCGTGGTAGAGGAGCGCCGCGCCCACGAGCGTCTCCCCCACCCGGCCCACCGGGCTGGCGTAGAACTTCAGGACGTCGTCGTAGAGGCCCCGGTTCGCGCCCACCAGCCAGATGTCGAGCACGTGGAGAAGGATGAACGCCCAGATGGCAACGCCGGAGATCCGGTGGAATGCCCACGCGAGCATTCCTTCACCGCCTCGGTACTGCAGGTATCGCACCGGGAGACTCGCCTCCGTGGTGGGCCGGGGACGCAGCCGACTCGCAGTGGCCGGGCTCGTCCGGGTGGACCTCCGCATTGTAGGGGGTCGGGCGGGCACGGGCCGCGTCGCGTCCGCCGCATGGGCGAGTCCGCCGCCTGCGCCACCGCCGAGGACACGTCGCGGGGTACCATCGGCTCGCGCCACGCCCACCCAGACGCAGGAGCCGCCGTGAAGATCCAGGAAGCCGACGCGAAGTCGCTGCTCGCCGCGCAGGGCCTGCCCGTCCCTCCGTGGGCCGTCGCCCGAACCCCCGCCGACGCGCGCGCGGCGGCCGAGCGGTTCCTCGCCGACGGCGCGGGCAGGGTCGTGATCAAGGCGCAGGTCCTCGTCGGCGGACGCGGCAAGGCCGGCGGCGTGAAGCTGGCGGGCTCGCCGGCCGAGGCAGAAGAGGTCGCCGGCCGGATCCTCGGCATGCAGATCAAGGGGATCCCGGTCCGCAAGGTGCTCGTCGGGCCGGCGGCCGTGATCGTCAAGGAGTTCTACCTCGGCGCCATCCTGGACCGCGCGTCGCGACGGATCGTGCTGATGGCCTCGGCCGAGGGCGGCGTGGAGATCGAGGAGGTCGCGAAGGCGACTCCGGAGGCGATCCACCGCGTGGAGGCGCATCCGCTCCTCGGACTGCTGGACTGGCAGGCCCGCGAGCTCGCCTTCGCCGTGGGCCTGGCCGGGCCGCACCTGCGCGACTTCGTGAAGATCGCCAGGGGCCTCGTCGCCACCATGCGGTCCAACGATGCGGACCTCGTGGAGGTGAACCCGCTCGCGATCATCCGCGAGAGCGGCCCCGAGGGCCACGTGGAGCGCCTCGCCTGCCTCGACGCGAAGGTGACCCTGGACGACTCCGCGCTCCCCCGCCATCCCGACCTGGAGAAGTTGCGCGACCTCGACGAGGAGGACCCGGCCGACGCCGAGGCGCGCCACTACGACATCAGCTTCATCCACCTCGATGGCTCGATCGGCTGCATGGTCAACGGGGCGGGCCTGGCGATGACGACGATGGACCTCGTGAACCGGGCGGGCGGCGCGCCGGCCAACTTCCTCGACATCGGCGGCGGCGCCAAGGCGGACCGCGTCTCCGCGGCGATGCGCCTGATCCTCGCCGACCCGAAGGTGCGCGCGATCCTCGTCAACATCTTCGGCGGGATCACGCGCGGCGACGAGGTTGCCCGCGGCCTGATCGACGCCCGGGCGCGCCAGGAGCGCGAGGTGCCGATGGTCGTCCGGATCGTCGGCACGAACGCGGACGAGGCCGCGCGGCTCCTTCGGGAGGCGGCCTTCGAGACGGCCGCGACGCTCGACGAGGCCGCCGCGAAGGCGGTCGCCGCGGCCCGGCAAACGACGGGAGGCGCAGCGTGAGCATCCTGATCGGTCAGGACACGCGGTTGGTGGTCCAGGGCATCACCGGCCGCGAGGGCGAGTTCCACTCACGCCAGATGCTGGAGTACGGCACCCACATCGTGGCGGGCATGACACCGGGCAAGGGCGGTCTCCACGCGCTGGAGAACCGGGTCCCCGTCTTCGACACGGTCGCCGAGGCCGTGCGCAAGACGGGCGCGAACACATCCTGCATCTTCGTCCCTGCTGTTGGTGCTCCGGACGCCATCCTGGAGGCCATCGGGGCGGGTATCGGGACGGTATTCTGTATCACGGAAGGGATCCCGGCCCTGGACATGCTCCCTGTCGTGGAGGTCGCCCGGGCGGCCGGCGCCCGGCTCATCGGCCCGAACTGCCCGGGCGCCACGTCGCCGGGCCGGGCGAAGGTCGGGATCATCCCAGGCTCCATCCATCGCGAGGGGCGCGTGGGCGTCGTCTCGCGGTCGGGCACGCTCACCTACGAGGCGGTCCAGGCGATGACCGACGCGGGGATCGGTCAGTCCACCTGCGTCGGGATCGGCGGCGACCCGATCATCGGGACCACGTTCCTCGACGTCCTGCAGCTCTTCGCCGCGGACCCCGAAACGGAGGCGATCGTCCTGATCGGGGAGATCGGCGGATCGGCGGAGGAGGAGGCGGCCGCCTGGGCGGCGGAGCACTTGCGGGGCATGCCGATGGCGGCCTTCATCGCAGGCCGGACCGCGCCCGAAGGCAAGCGCATGGGCCACGCAGGCGCGATCATCTCGGGCGGCCGTGGGACGGCCGCGGAGAAGGTCACCGCGCTCGAAGCGGCCGGGATCCGGGTTGCGGGGTCCCCGACCGAGCTGCCGGCGTTCCTTCGCGAGGCGGGCTACCGGGGATGAGCGGCGTGCGCGGTCGGTCGCTGTTCGCCTCGATCCGGGCGG
>JADGQG010000102.1 GCA_017882025.1 Chloroflexota bacterium | reverse complement strand
GGTCCGGTCGCATACAAGGGCGCACGCGACATCGTGACCGAGGTGGACCATGCCGCCGAGGCGCTGGTCCGGGCCGGCCTTGCCGAACGCTTCCCGGGCGACGCGTTCTACGGCGAGGAGTCCGGCCGGGACGCGACGGCCGCGGCGCGTGTCTGGGTCTGCGACCCGGTCGACGGCACGATCAACTACGCCAACGGCCTGCCGTTCTTCTGTGTCTCGCTCGCACTCGTGGTGGATGGCCGGCCGGTCGTCGGTGTCGTCCATGATCCGCTCCGGCGGGAGACGTTCGCGGCAGCTGCCGATGGCCCGGCGACGCTCGACGGTCGCCCGGTCCATACCTCGGCGAAGGAGCGGCTGTCCGACGTGGTGATGGCGCTCAACGTGGGCGGCCACGCGCCGGCCCGACGGATCGCTCGCGTGCGCCGCGAGATTCGGGTCTCGCGCACGATGGGCTCCGCGGCCCTGTCGCTGGCCTACGTCGCGAACGGCCGTTTCGACGTCTTCAGCCAGACGATCGGGCTCTCGACGTGGGACGTGGCCGCGGCCGGCTTCATTGCGGAGCGGGCGGGCGCCGTTGTCACGGACCTCAACGGCGGGCCCTGGTTCGACCTCGGGGCACCCACCGGCCGCATCGGCATCCTTGCCGCGCCCGCGCCCCACCACGCTCGCCTGCTGGGCCTGCTCCGCGAGACGAAGCACGCAGCGCCCGACCGTCGGTCAGCCGGCCGGCCGCCAGCGATGCGGCCGCCCCAGGAGACCCGGTAGCCCCCATCGCTCGCAGAAGGCTGGCCAGGCCTCCGGGTCGGCGCCCTGCCACCGCAATGCGTCCGGGCCGCCGGGCGTCCCCAGCGGCACGTCCGAGCGGAGCGTGGCGAGATCGCGGAAGAGCAGGGCGTCCGGCCAGTGCTCGCGCAGCGTTGCGGCCAGGCGGGCGGCGCCCCGGACCGAGCCGGGCCACGTCCCGACTGCCGCATCCCGGATCCCCTCGAGCGTCCCGAACGCCCTGAGCAGGGCCGCGGCGCCCTTGGACCCGAAGCCCGCGATCCCTGGGAAGCCGTCCGCCGCGTCCCCCACGAGCGCCAGGTAGTCCGGGATTGCCGAGGGTGGCACGCCCCACTTGGCCCGGACGCCCGCCTCGTCGTAGGTGATGTCGCGCCGCCGGTCGCGGAGCACCACCCGGTCGTCGCGGACCACCTGCGCGAGGTCCTTGTCGGGCGTGCAGACGAGGATCCGCTCCACCCCGGGCGCGTTCGCCCAGCGCACCGCCGCCGTGGCGAGCGCGTCGTCGGCCTCCCACTCGACCATTGGCCAGAGGACGAACCCGAGCGCGGTGATCGCCTCCTCGGCGACGGGGAACTGCGCGAGCAGCTCCGGCGGCACGCCGAGCTCGCTCTTGTAGCCCGGCCAGCGGTCATTGCGGAACGAGCGGATCACGCGGTCGTGGGCGCAGCCGACGTGCGTGGCGCCCTCGTCGCGAACCAGGGCCAGGAGCGTCCAGGCAAGGCCGGCAACCGCCGTCAGCGGCATCCCGTCGCGTCCGCGGACCGGGGGGCGCGGGGCGTGGTGGGCGCGGAACAGCTCGTAGGTCGCGTCGACCAGGTGGAGCTTCATCGGCGACCCTCCGTTCCACGTGAGTGCCTGCGCGTCCGCGTGGGCCCGGACAGCCCGCTTCCGCGTGAGCCGCAGTCAGCCCGCGTCGGCGCCGGCGCCGCCGATCGCCTCCGCGTGGCGCGCCTCGACCATCTCCTTGAGCCGTTCGAGGTCGGCCTGGAAGATCGCGCCGAGGATCGGCTTCTGGATCAGCTGGCCCAGGTTCGGGAAGAGCGGCGGCACCAGCCGCTCGTCCCAGCGGACCAGCGTGCGACGCGCGTCGAGCGCCTCGAGCGCGATCCGCCCGGACCCGGCGAAGACGCCGACGTGCCGGATTCCGAAGGCCACCGGCGGGTCGTACTTGTCGATCTCGACCGGGTCCACGACGCCGACCAGGAAGATCCTCACGTCGGCCTCGCCGCGCGTCCCGACTCGGACCGGGCCCGGGGTCAGCAATCGCACGGACCTCATCTCGTGCATCCAGAGCGGCTGGCGCTCGATGTCCGAGACCGCCTCCCAGACCGCCTCGATCGGCGCGTCGATCGCGATTGCCATCTTCATCGTGGGATCCGGCCCGTCCCCAGAGGCGATCAGCGACCCAAGCCAGCGCTCGGCGGCCACGACGGCACCGACGCCGGCAACGCCGAGCAGGGCCACGGTTCGCAGACGGCTCACGCCACTCCCCCGGGCGTCGCCCCGACGGATGGTTCCACCAGCTCCACGCCGGCCTCGACAAGCTCGGCGAGCGCGCTCGCACCGTCGCCGGCCTGCAGGTCCACGGCCCGGACGCCGCCGACGAGAACACTGGTCCGATAGCCCAGGGCGGATGCGTCGAGCGCCGTGGCGCGAACGCAGTAGTCGGTGGCGAGCCCGCAGACGACCACGCGGCGGATGCCGCGGCCGCGCAGGAGGCCGTCCAGCTCCGTCGGGACAGTCACGCCCGTCAGCGGGTCCCGCATCGTGAAGCCGGAGTAGCCGTCCTCCCCGTTCGCGCCCTTGCGGACGGACGGTCCGGCGTTCGCGGCCAGCGCCGGGTGGAACGCGGCGCCCCACGTTCCGGCCACGCAATGGACCGGCCAGGGACCGCCGTCCTTCGCGAAGTGTGGGGTGGACGGCGGGTGCCAGTCCTGGGTGTACGCGACGAAGGCGCCGCCGGCGAGCGCCACGGCAATCTGCCCGTTCACGTAGGGGACGATCGCGTCGCCGCCGGCAACGCTCAGGTTCCCGGCGGGATCGGCGAAGTCGTTCTGGACATCGACGACGATGAGCGCGGTCGTCGTGTCGTACTCCGGCTGCATGTGCCGACTCTACCCCAGCCGTTCCGCCCGCGTCCGGCTGTCAGCGTCCGGCGGCGTGATGGGCTACGCTCCCGGCACTGCCGACCCGCTTCCACCCGGAGCTCCTCGCGGCGCTCGCGGCCGTCCGCCTGGAGTCCGGCGCAGCCCGACCCGCGTCCCACGCCAGGAGTGCTCGCCATGTACTCGGACGAGTTCAAGCATCAGCTGCCGGACATCGATCCGGGCGAGACCGCTGACTGGATCTCCTCGTTCGACGACCTCGTCGACCAGGAAGGTGCCGATCGCGCCCGCTTCGTCATGTACAAGCTCCTGAAGCGGGCCCGCCAGCTCCACGTCGGGCTGCCGCCGCTGACGCAGACCCGCTACATCAACACGATCAGCCCGGAGCAGGAGCCGTACTTCCCCGGCGACGAGGCGATCGAGCGCCGCATCCGCCGCCTGGTCCGCTGGAACGCCGTGGCGATGGTCCTGCGGGCCAACAGCGTCTCGCCCGGGATCGGCGGTCACCTCTCCACGTACGCCAGCTCCGCGAGCCTGTACGAGGTCGCGTTCAACTGGTTCTTCAAAGGCAAGGACGAGGGCGCGGGCGACCAGATCTTCTACCAGGGGCACGCGGCGCCGGGGATGTACGCCCGGGCGTTCCTCGAGGGGCGCCTGAGCGCCGACCAGCTGGATCACTTTCGTCGCGAGGTGCGCCCCGGACAGGGCCTCTCGTCGTACCCGCATCCGCGCCTCATGCCCGACTTCTGGGAGTTCCCGACCGTCAGCATGGGCCTGGGTCCCATCGCGGCCATCTACCAGGCGCGGTTCAACCGGTACCTGCTCCATCGCGGCATCGCGGACACCAGCAGCTCGCGCGTCTGGGCCTTCCTGGGCGACGGCGAGATGGACGAGCCGGAGGCGCTTGGTGCGCTCTGGGTCGCCGGCCGCGAGCGGCTCGACAACCTGACCTTCGTCGTCAACTGCAACCTGCAGCGGCTGGACGGCCCGGTCCGCGGCAACGGCAAGATCATCCAGGAACTGGAGGGGATCTTCCGCGGCGCCGGCTGGAACGTCATCAAGGTGATCTGGGGCCGCGAGTGGGACGAGCTGCTGGCCAGGGACACGGACGGGACGCTCGTCAACAAGATGAACGAGACCGTGGACGGCGAGTTCCAGAAGTACTCCGTGGCCGGCGGCGCCTACATCCGCGAGCATTTCTTCGGCCCCGACGCGCGGCTTCGCCGGCTGGTGGAGCACCTCTCCGACGACGACCTGATCCGCCTCCGCCGTGGCGGTCACGACTACCGCAAGCTCTACGCGGCCTACAAGCTGGCCACGGAGTTCCAGGGCGCGCCCACGGTGATCCTGGCCAAGACGATCAAGGGCTGGACGCTCGGCTCCAGCGTGGAAGGGCGCAACATCACGCACCAGGCGAAGAAGCTCTCTGAGGCCGAGCTGCGGATCTTCCGCGATCGCCTGGAGCTCCCGATCCCGGATGAGCAGCTCGCCGAAGCGCCGTACTACCGTCCGGGCCCCGACTCCGAGGAGATGCGCTACCTGATGGAGCGCCGGCGTGCGCTCGGCGGCGGGCTCCCGAAGCGTGTCGTCCGGAGCCGGCCTCTGCCGGCTCCCGTTCCCGAGACGGACCGGGAGTTCGCGGCCGGCTCGACGACCCCCGTCAGCACCACGATGGTCTTCGCCAAGCTCCTCCGAAACCTCATGCGCGACCCGGGGTTCGGCAAGCGGGTGGTCCCGATCATCCCCGACGAGGCGCGCACGTTCGGCATGGACCCTCTCTTCAAGGAGGTCGGGATCTATGCCAGCCAGGGCCAGCACTACGAGCCGGTCGACTCGGAGCTGATCCTCTCCTATCGCGAGGCGAAGGACGGCCAGGTGCTGGAGGAGGGGATCACGGAGGCGGGCTCGATGGCGTCCCTCCAGGCGGCTGCCACGTCGTACGCGACACATGGCGAGCCGATGCTGCCCTTCTACATCTTCTACTCGATGTTCGGCTTCCAGCGGACCGGCGACCAGGCCTGGGCCCTGGCCGACGCGCGCGGCCGCGGGTTCATGCTGGGCGCGACGGCGGGCCGGACCAGCCTGAACGGCGAGGGCCTCCAGCACGAGGATGGGCAGAGCCAGCTCCTCGCGTCGACGATCCCCAGCATTCGCGCCTACGACCCGGCCTACGCCTACGAGCTCGCCACGATCATCCGCGACGGGATCGAGCGCATGTACGGCCGCGGTGAGGACGTCTACTACTACGTCACGCTCTACAACGAGAACTACCCGATGCCGCCGGCGCTCGACGGCGCCGCGGAGGGGATCGTGCGCGGGATCTACCGCGTCCTGGCCGCACCAGAGATCGCGGGCGGCGCGAAGGCGCGGGTCCGGCTCGTGGGCTCGGGCGCGATCCTCCGGCAGGCGGTGGCCGCGCAGGCGCTCCTCGCCGAGCGCTTCGGAATCGCCGCCGAGGTGTACAGCGCCACGTCGTGGCAGCAGCTCCGCGTCGACGCGCTCGAGGTCGAGCGCTGGAACCGGCTCCATCCCACCGAGGCGCCGCGAACCCCGTACGTCTCCCAGGTGCTGGGGCCGGAAGGCGGCCCGGTCGTGCTCGTCTCGGACTGGCTCAAGGCGCTGCCGGACCTGCTGGGCCGCTGGCTGCCGGCGGGGTACGTGTCCCTGGGCACCGAGGGCTTCGGCCGCAGCGACACTCGGGAGGCCCTGCGGGCCCTGTTCGAGATCGACGCTCCGAGCGTGGTCCTGGGGGCGCTGACGGCGCTGTCGCGGAGCGGCGAGCTCCCGGCAACGACCGTGGCCGAGGCGATCGAAGCGCTCGGGATCGACCCGGAGAAGCTCGACCCGCTCGCCTTCTGACGTGCGGAGCGGCCGCGCGTCGCTCGCGGCCGCGGGTCGCCCTGCCGGAGGTCCGGGAACCGCGGGCGGGCCGAGCGCGTCAGGGGCCCGAACCCGTCGCCTGCCATCCGGCAGCCGGCCCGAAGGAGCCACCCATGACATTTCTCACCGGTTCCACGGCCCGACCCCGCCTGGGGTGGCTTGCCGCCGGCGCATTCGCCGGCCTGGCCCTTGCCGTCGCCTTCGGCCCCGCCCTCACGATGCGGCCCGCGCGCGCCGTCGACCCCGCGACCACCCCGGAGCACACGATCAGCGTGAGCGGCGTCGGGCGCATCACCACCGTGCCGGACGTCGCGGACGTCCGCGTTGGCGTGATGGTCACCCGCCCCAAGGTCCGCGACGCGCAGGTCGCCGCCGCCACCGCGATGCAGGCGGTGATCGCCGCGCTGCGCAAGGCGGGGATCGCCGACAAGGACGTCCAGACGACCTCGCTCTCCCTCCAGCCGGTGTACGACAACTCGTCGAACGGCAACGCGCCCCGCCTCACCGGCTACCAGATCGTCAACGCGGTCCAGGCCACCGTTCGCAAGCTCGACACCATCTCGGACGTCATCGACGGTGCGCTCGCGGCCGGCGCCACGACGCTCGACGGGATCACGTTCCGCGTCGATGACCCGTCGGGGGCCGAGGCGCAGGCACGTGAAGCGGCCATGAAGAACGCCCGCGCCAAGGCGGACGCGCTTGCGAAGGCCGCCGGCGTCTCGATCACCGGTGTCTCGTCGATCAGCGAGCAGTCCGGGTCGGTCCCGGTCCCGGTGCCCTACCTCGCGGCCGGCGCCGCGGCTGATAAGGTGGCCTCCACGCCCGTCCAGGTCGGCACGAACGAGGTCGACGTCTCGGTGGGCGTCGTCTACCTGATCGACTGACAGTCCGGGGCTCGCTATCCTGCGGGGAGTGTCACTCGCCGCAGGATTCCCCCTCCTCATCGTCGACGCGTTCGCCGAGGAGCCGTTCGCCGGCAATCCGGCCGGGGTCGTGCTCCTCGACGAGCCGCGCGACGATTCCTGGCGCCAGGCGGTAGCCGCGGAGCTGCGCCACTCGGAGACGGCGTTCCTCGAGCACGCCGGCCCCGAAGCGTGGAACCTCCGCTGGTTCACCCCCACGGTGGAGGTGGATCTGTGCGGTCACGCGACCCTCGCCAGCGCGCACGTCCTGTGGGAGACGGGCCGGCTTTCCACGGGCATGCCGGCACGGTTCGTCACGCGGAGCGGTGAGCTTGCCGCCGTGCGCCTCTGGGACGGCCGGATCGAGCTGGATCTCCCGGTCGACCTCGTCCGGCCGATCGAGCCGCCCGCCGGGCTTGCTGCGGCCCTCGGCTGCGAGCCGGTCTTCG
>JADGQG010000101.1 GCA_017882025.1 Chloroflexota bacterium | reverse complement strand
CCGCCGTCGCCGCCGCCAGGCAGGACGCGGGACGCCCGGACGCCCAGCCGGAGAGTCACGCCGGCACGCCGCAGACCACCGGCGACCGCGTCCGCGGTCCGGGGATGCTCCCGGTCCAGGACCCGCTGTCGCGGATGGATCAGCGTCGTCGCGACGCCGTACCAGGCGAAGACCTGGGCAAGCTCGACGCCAGTCGCGCCGCCGCCCAGGATCGCCACGCTTGTGGGCAGCTCGCGCGTCGCGGTCGCCTCTCGGTTCGTCCATGGATCCGCGTCCGCGAGCCCGGGCAGGTCGGGCAGCTTCGGCTGCGAGCCCACCGCGAGGATCACGTGCCGCGCGACAAGGGTGCGCTCGCCCCCGTCGTGCAGCGCGACCCGGACGACCCCGCGCCCTTCGAGGCGGCCGGTCCCGCGGATCGCGACCGACCCGGCTGCCTCGAGCGCGCGCACGTGGCTGCTGTCGTCCGGGAAGTCCGTCCCTTCCCGGCTGATCATCCAGTCACGCCGATCGCTGGCCGCTTGCCAGGACCCCCCGCCGCCCAGTGCGTGGAGCCGCGCGTCGTGGAGGAGCGTCTTCGACGGCATGCAGGCCCAGAACGGGCACGAGCCGCCGAAGAGCTCGCGCTCGACGATTGCGACGCTGGCGCCATGCGCCCGCGCCTCGGCGGCGGCCGCCTCGCCGGCCGATCCCGCCCCGATGATCACGAAGTCGAACGCGTCCACCGCTGCCTCCCTGTGCTGCCGGTCCGGTGCCACCCGGGCGCACAGGGTAGCGCGCGGCCCCTGGGGACCGGCCTCTGGCGCCCGGCTGCGCTCAGCGGCGGAACAGGTAGAGCGACCAGCCCAGCGTCGCGCGGCCCCAGGTCAGGTACTCGTGGCGGCCGCGGGCGACCCGTTCGAGCAGGTCCGGGAGGTCCGGGTCGCCCGGGTGCGCTCGCGCATACCGGTCGGCGGCGCGCCACTGGAGCGACTCGTACCGGTCGAAGTCGTCCTCGCTGCTCGCCAGCGCGTAGAGCGGCGCCAGGCCCACCGTGACGCCGGCCTGGACGTTCCCGGCGTGGGTCCCGAAATCCTCACGCCGCATCCGGCTCCATTCGAGATACGCAGGCTCGGGGTCGCTGCGCCAGAACGGCTCACCGACGAGCACCTGCCCACCGGGCCGGACGAACGCGGCCAGGGCGCGCAGCGTCGCCTCGTGGCCCCCGAACGTCCAGCTGGCCCCGACGCAGCAGGCGAGGTCGAAGCCGCCGGCCGCTCCGCGGTAGTCGGCGCCGTCCATCGTCAGCAGCTCGAGTTCGGCCCCCGGCGCCCGACTGGCCGCGAGCGCGCGGATGTCGGCGATGCAGTACGGGGAGAGGTCCACGCCGACCCCGCGGGTCGCGTGCCGCTCCGCGAGACGGACCAGCAGTTCGCCCTTGCCGCAGGCGATGTCGAGGACCCGCGCGCCGCGTGGGAGGTCCAGCAGCCAGATCATCTCGTCGAGCTTTGGTTCGCTGAGGGGATTGCACAGGACGTGATCGCGGTGGGTGAGGTCGTAGAACTTCCAGGTCTCCACGGGCGCTCCTCGTTGCTGACGCTGCCGGTTATCCTGCCGCTTCCGAAGAGTCGCCGTGCGTACGGTTCGGCCCATCGGGTTCGCCCGGTTCAGGCGTTCTTCAGGGTGAGGGCGTACAAGAGGGGTCGAGGTGCGGAGGACCTCAGCGCATCGCCCGGACAGGAGCCCCGTATGGATCAGCCAACATTCGCCGCGCCGGAGCCGGAATCGGCGCCGACCCAGTTCACGGAGACGGCACCGCTCGATGAGCTGGCACCGCCCGCCCTTGGCCCGGTGCGCGACCGGCCGAACCCGCCCGGCCGCCCGTCGCGAGCTGGCAGTGCCCGCTTGGTCGTGCTCGCCGCCGCGCTCTCCGCGGTGCTGTCGTCGGGGATGACCTTCGCGGCGCTCCAGCTCGGATCGGCCGCAGAAACCGCCACGCCCGCCGTGGCCGCATCCGCCGCCGCGACGACGCCATCCCCGGCCCAGGGGTCGCTGACGGCAGTCGGGAGCGAGGCGGTCGCAACGCGGGTGGCCGCCGACGCGGCGGCTTCGGTCGTCACGATCGTGACGGAGGTTGGGGGTACCAACAATCCGTTGACCGGCAACGCGGGCGCCACGGGGAGCGGCTCCGGGTTCGTCGTCTCCGCGGACGGGCTCATCCTCACGAACAACCACGTGATCAGTGGCGCCACGACAATTCGCGTCACGTTCGAGGATGGCCGCGAGCTGGCGGCGACCGTCGTCACCACCGACGCGCAGCATGACCTGGCCCTGGTCAGGGTGACCGCAACAGGCCTGACGCCGCTCGCCCTCGGTGACTCCGGCACCCTCACCGTGGGCGAGGTCGCCATCGCGATCGGCAGCCCGCTCGGCACCTTCTCCGACACGATCACGCAGGGGATCGTCTCCGGCCTCGGGCGCACGATCGACGTGAGCGAGACAGGCTCACGGCGTACGACCCACCTGACCGGCCTGATCCAGACCGACGCAGCGATCAACCCTGGCAACAGCGGCGGGCCGCTCCTGGACGCTGCCGGGAAGGTGATCGGCATCGTCACGGCGAGCGCCAGCAATTCGCAGGGCGTCGGGTTCGCAATCCCGATCGCGGTGGCGCTTCCCCTGATCCGGGGCGCCGCGGGCAGCTGATCCGGTCCGCGGCTCGCGGATCAGGCGTTTCGGCCGCCCTCCGGGCCGCTCTCGCGGAGGAAGCGCTCGATCTCGGAGATGAGGTCGCCGCCCGATGGGCGGCGCGCCTCATCGACGGTCGATTCAAGCCGTTCCACGTATGCGCGCGTTCCCTCGTCGGCCGCGGTCGCCGCGTCCAGTCGCGCCAGCACCTGGCGTGACTCGTCGCGAAGCGCGCCCGGGGCCACGTCGTGGCCCAGGTGGCGACCCAGCACGCGGAGCAGCTCCACCGCCGCGGGCACGTAGGCGCCGGTCACGTAGTGCGGCACCTGCGCGAAATAGCCGACGGCCGGGATGCCGGCCCGTGCGATCGCGTGGTCCAGGACGGAGATCGCGGCGGCGGGCACGCGCAGGATGCCGTCCGGGCCGGGCGTCACGTCCGCTCTGAGAAGGCCCGGCGCGGACTCGGTGCCCATGATCGGGACGTCGCGGGTATGCGGCACGGCTGCCGGGATCGCCCCGAGGCTGATCCATTCCGCGACGCCCAGGCGCTGAGCGAGTTCCAGGACGGCCCGGGTCAGTTCCCGCCA
Source organism: Chloroflexota bacterium (assembly GCA_017882025.1). GTDB lineage: Bacteria > Chloroflexota > Limnocylindria > Limnocylindrales > CSP1-4 > CTSoil-043. The sequence continues at coordinate 3,913 of JADGQG010000101.1, read as the reverse complement.
GTGGAAGTCCGGCTCCGGCCCGGTGAGGACGAGAACGTCCTGCCCACCGACCTTCACTCGACGAACGACCAGCTCCGGCCACGCGAGCTTTGCGGGGCGGCCATCCACGATGTCCAGGGTGGGACGGCGCGCGCGGTAGTCGTACAGGCGGTCGTCGTCGAAGGTCGCGACACGAGTACCGTCGGCCGCCACGTGGCTGGCCGCGGTGGTGGCTGCGCCGCCGGCGTCTACCCAGCCATCGAGGGCGGCGATGACCACGGGCGCGATCAGGCCGTCGGCGTTCTCGATCTGGAGCAGCTCCATGCGCCGAAGCATAGGGCGCCCGCCGACGCCTGCAGGATGGCCGTGAAATTGTCGCCGCGACATGCGAATCTTGACACCGGCGCGTCCCACCCCCGAACAGACCCTGTATGGCCCGGTGCCCGGGCCCAGGGTTGACTTGCCCTGGAGGCCGCGGATGGACGCTGGCGGACCAAGCCGCCCCTTTCACTGGACCCTGAAGCGCGACGGGATCATCGCGCCCGACGAGCGGCTGCCCTGGGGCCAGACGCTCGCGGTGGGCCTCCAGCACATCTTCGCCATGTTCGGCGCCACTGTGCTGGGCCCGATCCTGATGGGCTTCGATCCGAATACCGCGATCTTCTTCTCGGGGATCGGGACGCTCATCTTCTTCGTCATCGTCGGCGGGCGAGTGCCGAGCTACCTCGGCTCGAGCTTCTCGTTCATCGCCGTGGTCATCGCCGCCAGCGGCTACTCCGGCAGCGGCCTGAACGCGAACATCGGGGTCGCCCTGGGCGGGATCATCGCCGCCGGGGCGCTCTACGCGATCGTCGGCGTGGTGGTCATGGCCGTGGGCTACGGCTGGATCGAGAAGCTCATGCCACCCGTGGTAACGGGTGCCGTGGTCGCGGTCATCGGCCTCAACCTCGCCCCGGTCGCCATCAGCGATCTCGCTGGCAAGGATGCCGCCACGACGTCCTTCAACCAGGCGATCGGCTTGATCACGGTGCTGAGCGTCGCCGCGGTCGCCGTCTACGCGCCGGGGATCCTCCGGCGGCTGCCGATCCTCCTGGGCGGCGTGATCGGCTACATCGTCTACCTCGTGCTTGCGAACGGGTTCAACCTGGGCCCGGCAATCGACTTCACCAGGCTCGGCGACGCCGCCTGGATCGGCCTGCCGAACTTCACCGCTCCCACGTTCTCGATCAACGCGGTTACCCTGATCGCCCCGATCGCGATCGTTCTCGTCGCGGAGAACCTGGGTCACGTCAAGGCGGTCGGCGCCATGACGGGCAGGAACCTCGATCCGTACCTGGGTCGCGCGTTCCTCGGCGACGGAATCGCGACGATGGTCGCGGGATTCGGCGGCGGAACCGGTGTCACAACGTATGCCGAGAACATCGGCGTGATGGCTGTCACCAAGATCTACTCCACGCTCATCTTCGTGATCGCGGCGGTCGTGGCAATCGCGCTCGGCTTCTCGCCGAAGTTCGGCGCCCTGATCGGGACGATCCCCTGGGCGGTTCTCGGCGGCCTGGCGATCATCCTGTTCGGCCTGATCGCCGCGACAGGCGCCCGGATCTGGGTCGAGAACAAGGTCGACTTCAGCGCGAGCCGCAACCTCATCACGGTGGCCGCGGCGCTCACCATGGGCGCGGGCAACTTCACCGTGAAGATCGGCGACTTCGAGCTGGGCGGGATCGGCACCGCGACGCTCACGGCGATCGTCCTCTACCAGATCCTGACCGCCCGTGGGAGTGGGGGAGCGGGCGAGGCCGCTGCCTGAGGCTCGCGCCCGGGGTCAGGTCGAGGTGGACGTGTCGGCCGGCTTGGGGATCGTCCGCGAGCTCCCCGCGCTGGGCCGGATCGTGCTTTCGCGCCCGTCGTCCCAGCGGACTCGGTAGCGGGTCCCGTAGGTCGCCGGGATCACTTCGAGGATCTCGCCCTCGCGGTCGGGCAGCCCGACCTTCTCGGACTCCACGACGATGCGATCGCCGACCTGCGTGTCCATGCGTCACCTCCCGGTTCACGGCGCGGAACCCGCCCGCCACGGCCGCGCCTGCGCGGAGGATGCGCCGGCCGCGTCGACCGCGATAGGGGCCGAAGTCACGAACGAACGGCCCGCGATCTCCGCCGCGGACCCGACGCGTCACCGATGGCCGTCCCGACCGGCGGTCCGCTTCGGGACGTTCGGCCCTCCGCGCCGTGGGATCGGGACCCGTAGGGTGCAGGGTGCACACAGTCCGAGCGCCCGTTCCAGGCAGTTCGGACGAACATCCAACGAGGTATACAACCATGAAGGTGCTCGTCAGCGCCGCCTCCCGGCACGGCGCGACCGCCGAGATTGCCCGGACCATCGGCGAGACGCTCACGGAGGCCGGCCTGGGGGTCGTGGTCCTGCCGCCCGATGCGGTCACCACGCTGGACGGGTACGACGCCGCGGTGCTCGGCAGCGGCATCTACGTCGGCCACTGGATGGACACGGCGAAGCACCTGGTGGAGCGCCACGCTGCCGAGCTTGCGTCCCTGCCGGTCTGGCTCTTCTCCAGCGGGCCGATCGGCGACCCGCCGAAGCCCGAGGAGGACCCCGTCGACGTCACCGAGATCATCGGGACGACGCATGCCCGCGAGCACCGGCTCTTTGCCGGCAAGGTGGACAAGGCCGTGCTCGGCCTCGGGGAAAAGGTGATCCTCAAGGCCGTCCGGGCGCCCGAGGGCGACTTCCGTCCGTGGGACGACGTTCGGGAATGGACACGCGGGATCGCTGCGGCACTCAAGGCGGAACCGACAGCCGCGGGAGCCTGAACGCCGCCAGCGTGCCGACCGGGGGATCAGCGCGCGTAGAGGCGGTCCGGGCCCAGCTTCTCCCGCCAGAGCGCTTCGAGCGTCGCGAGATCCGAGAGCACCTCGGCGGACGTCATCGCTGGCGTGACCTTGAGCACCTCGAGCACTTCCAGCGAGAGGACTCCGACGCCGAAGGCGCCGGCAACATCCCGGAGCCGATGGTCGAGCACGCCCGTCGTGTTGGTCGCCCGGGCGAACTCGAGCTTGTTATGGAGGCTCGCCAGGTTGACCGTAGAGCCCAGGAGCGCCTTCCCGGCCGCACTGTTGTGAATGAGATAGACACCGGCGTCGGGCGGCGCCTGCCGGTAGGCGTCGCGCAGCGCTCGGCGCTGGGCCCTGTCGCTCACCCGGGCGTCCGCATCACCGGTGGATTCTGCACCGTCGCGCCGTTCGTCGAGGTGGCGCTCGAGTGCGGTGCGCAGCCCCTTCCGGGCATTCAGCGTGGCTCCGACGCGTGCGGCCGCTTCTGGTAGGACCGATCCTCCGCGGGCGCGTCCACACCGACCAGGTCAACCCGCGTCAGGTAGTCGCGCGCCTCCGGGGAAGCGTCCAGCACGTCGACGATCGCCCGGAACGCGGCGACCGGATCGGGTGCGATCGCGTAGATCTCGGCGCCGGCGAAGGTCATCGACGACCACACGATCTCGCCGTCCATCGCCCCGAGGGCCGGGGCGAGGACGGTTTCCCAATGCCGGATCCACGACGCACCTGCCGCGCGCAGGGCGACGGGCACCGCCACGACCGCGCGGACGTGCGGACCCGTGATTCGCTCCCGGTCGACCGCCGGGTCGTGGCTCTCGTTCAGCTGCATTGCGCATGGACCTCCGCCGCGGATCAGGAGAACAGGCAGTTGTGGGTCGGGATCCGCGGCCCGCACCGTATGCCGACCGGCCGCGGCGGCGCCAGCTCGCACCGTACACCGGCCGCCCTCCGGAGGCCTCAGCCGGACGCGGCCACCGCGTCGCCCACCTCCCGGGCCAGGGCGAACCGGAGGCTGCCGTAGGCAACGAGGTCGACGCTGAGGCCGCCGAGGCCGGCGAGCTGCGAGCTGTAGAAGACGAACACCTGG
>JADGQG010000100.1 GCA_017882025.1 Chloroflexota bacterium | reverse complement strand
TCGAGGAGGAGGTCGTCTTCGAGGAGATCGAGATCAACCGGTCGCTCGAGGCCGGCACGGACAGCTTCGCCGAGGCGCTCGACTACTTCCCGAACATCCAGTCGTTCGCCGGAGCGGGGGACCGCTACCTGGCCAGGCTTCGACAGATCAAGGCCCAGTCGGCCGTCCCGGTCATCGCCAGCCTCAACGCCACCAGCACCGGTGGCTGGGTCCGCTACGCGAAGCTCATGGAGGACGCCGGCGCGGACGCGCTCGAGCTCAACCTGTACCACGTCGCCGCGGATCCCGTGAAGACCGCCGCCGACATCGAGTCTGCCGACCTCGCGCTGATCGTCGCGGTCCGCGCCGCGGTCAGCATCCCGTTGGCTGTGAAGCTCAGCCCCTACTACTCCTCACTGGCGAATTTCGCGCGCCACGCGATCGAGGCCGGTGCGGATGGGCTCGTCCTGTTCAACCGCTTCTACCAGCCGGACCTCGATCTCGACACGCTCGATGTCGTCGCCCGGCTCGACCTGAGCCAGCCCTGGGAGTTGCGCCTGCCGCTGCGCTGGATCGCGATCCTGCGACCCGAGCTCGGCCCAGACCCGTCGTTGGCTGCCACTTCCGGCATCGGGTCTGCGACCGACGTCGTCAAGGCGCTCATGGTGGGCGCGGAGGTTGCGATGATGACCTCGGCGATCCTGCGCAACGGCCCGGACAGGATCCGAACCGTCGAGGCCGGGCTCCGAGCCTGGATGGGCGAGCACGAATACGAGTCGGTCAGCCAGCTCCGCGGGAGCGCGAGCCAGACATCCGTGGAGGACCCCTCGGCGTTCGAGCGTGCCAACTACATGCAGACGCTGCGCTCATGGTCCGCCCCGCGCGACCTCACCACCGCCTGACGGTTCGGGGCCGAGCCGGCGCTCGGTCTCGCCCGCGCAGAGAAGAACACGCCAGGCGGCCGCGGGGCCCCAGCTCCGCGGCCGCTCTCTTCGTTGTCCAGGGGCGAGTCAGCCGACCGCTGCCGGCGCCAGCGTCGCCGTTACCGGGGCCGCCCGTCCGAACGCGAGGCCGCCTTCGAACACCGCGAGGTCCGCCTCCAGCGCCTCGGGGTGTTTGCGACCCAGGATCTCGCGGAGCGCCGCGATCACGGCGTCCGGGCCCACGATGCCCGTCCGCCCGACCAGCGCCCCGAGCGCGGCCACGCTCACCAGCCGGTCATCGCCCGCCTCGCGCGCCAGTCGCGTGCAGGGGACCCGGAGCTCGTCCACGTCGTCACGGCCGGACTCGGCCTCGATGAGCGTGGCGTTCACGACCAGCGTGCCACCCGGAGCGACGAGCGGTCCGAACTTCGCGAGCGACGGCGGGTTCAGCACGACCGCAGCCCAGGCCGCATCCACGACCGGCGAGCCGATCGGCTCGTCGCCCACGATCACCGTGCAGGCGGCCGTGCCGCCCCGCATCTCGGGCCCGTAGGTCGGAATCCAGAGGACCTCGCGGTCCTCGTCCATCGCGGCGCGCGCCAGGACCTGCCCGGCGAAGAGGAGCCCCTGGCCGCCGAAGCCGGCGAAGATCACCGAGCGTTCCATCGGTCAGGCCTCCTTCGTCCGGTCCACGATGACGCCGGGCCGGTATTCCTTCGCCACGACCTCGCGGAGCCGCTCCATCGACTCCGTCGGCGTCATCCCCCAGCCGACCGGGCAGTTGCTGATCACCTCGACGATCGCGAACCCTCGACCCTCGAGCTGGATCTCGCACGCGCGACGCAGGTACTGTTTCGTCCGGCCGATCGCCGGTGCGTCCGCGACCGAGCCGCGGGCGGCGTACGCCACGCCCGGCATGATCGCCAGCATCTCGGTCATCGGGATCGGGTAGCCGTGGAACGCCGCCTCCCGCCCGCCCGGCGACGAGGTGGACCGCTGGCCGAGCAGCGTGGTCGGGGCCATCTGGCCGCCGGTCATCCCGTAGATCCCGTTGTTGACGAAGACGGCCGTCAGCAGCTCGCCGCGGCCTGCCGCATGGATGATCTCGGCCGTTCCGATCGCCGCCAGGTCGCCGTCGCCCTGGTAGGTGAGCACGAAGGCGTCCGGCCGGACACGCCGGATGCCGGTCGCGACCGCCGGGGCGCGCCCGTGGGGTGCCTCGACGAAGTCGACGCCGATGTAGTCGTACGCGAAGACCGCGCACCCGACCGGGGCCACCGCGATGGTCCGCGCGCCCAGGCCGAGCTCGCCCAGGACCTCGGCGATCAGCCGGTGGACGACCCCGTGACCACAGCCGGGGCAGTAGTGGGTGCTGCGATCGGCCAGCAGCTCCGGCCGTTGGAAGATGACCCGGGCGCCCGCCGGGGTGTCGGTCGTCACGGCCGGGCCTCCTTCGTGGGCTCAGCGGCGTCCCCCGCCGTCGTCCCCCGGAGCCGGCGCAGCGCGTCGAGGACCTCGCCGGGTGTCGGGACCATGCCGCCCGTGCGGCCCTCGAATGCGACAGGTGTCCGGCCCTCGATGGCGAGGCGGACGTCCTCCACCATCTGGCCGGCCGACAGCTCCACGACCAGCACGCCCCGGGCGCGCGCCGCGACCTCCGCCAGGGCTGCCGAGGGGAACGGCCACAGCGTGATCGGGCGGAAGAGCCCAACGCGCAGTGCGTCGTCGCGAGCCCGGGCGATCGCGGTCCGCGCGACCCGCGCGGCGGTCCCGTAGGCCACGATCACCAGCTCCGCGCCATCCAGGTTCTCGCCGGCCCAGCGGACTTCGCGGGCGGTGATCTCGGCGAACTTGGCCTGGAGGTGGCGGTTGTGGACCTCGAGGTCCTCGGGTTCGAGGTGCATCGACTTCACGACCCGGGGTGGGCGGCCGTCGGCTCCGGTGAGCGCCCAGTCTGCCGCGAGCCGCGGCGGCTCGCGGAAGTGCAGCTCAACCGGCTCCATCGCCTGGCCAAGCGTCCCATCGGCAAGGATGAAGACCGGCGTGCGGTACTTCTCGGCAAGCTCGAACGCGTCCGCCATGAGCGCCATCGCCTCGCCGATCGAAGAGGGCGCGAGGACCGGGACGCGGTAGTCGCCGTGGCCGTGGCCCTTCGTCGCCTGGAAGTAGTCCGCCTGGCTGGGTCCGATCCCGCCAAGGCCGGGACCGCCGCGCATGACATTGACGAGGACCATCGGGATCTCGGCGCCGGCCATGTAGCTCATCGCTTCGGCCATGAGGCTGATCCCGGGAGATGACGAGGAGACGAGGACTCGCGCGCCGGTCGCCGCCGCGCCCAGCGCCATCGTGATCGCGCCGAGCTCCGACTCGGCCTGGACGAACGGACGGCTCTCCTCGGGCATGCGGCGGGCCATCCACTCCAGCAGCTCTGCCTGGGGCGTGATTGGGTAGCCGAAGTACGCGTCGCAGCCGGCCCGGATTGCAGCCTCAGCCATCGCCTCGTTGCCCTTCATGAGCACCCGGTGGCCGTGGTGAAGAGGGGTCGGCGGGATGGTGGTGATGGTCATCGCGAGGCCACCCGGAGTGGCTTCGCCGCCGCGAAGACGGTCAGGGCGCAGTCCGGGCAGACCCGGGCACAGAATGCGCAGCTCGTGCAGGCGGTCGGGTCGACCAGCCGGACGGGGTGATAGCCCAGGGCGTTCACGTGCGTCTCGTCGAGGGCCAGCGCCCCTTTGGTGCAGGCCCCAATGCAGAGGGCGCACCCTTTGCAGCGGTCGGTTGCGATGTGAAGAGGGCTCCAGGTCCCGGGCGCGGGGCCGGCGGGGGCCGGCAACTCCGCGCCCGGTAATGCGAGGGAGTCCTGTGCAACGGCGATCATTCGGTTGGAACCTCCTGCCGGCTCTGTGGATTCGAGCCTCTGCTCGCGCCAATCGGTGGGGTAGGGCCGAAGGGTTGCGATCCGGTATCGAAACGGCCCCATCCCGCCCTCCGGCGACAGGGGCCGAACGGCCCGTCAGCCTGTCTCGTCTGGGGATGGCCGGCGGCGCTCCGGCGCGACGCCGGCGGACTGGCGAAGCCGCGCGACGAGCTGCCGATCGGTCATTCTGCCGGCAGGTCGGGACTCGACGGGCCGCGCACGTCGTACCCGGGAATCGCCGGCCCGGAGCTCGGCGACACGGCGTTCGTGCGCGGGACCCGGGCCCAGGAGGACCACGGAGTCGCCCGGCGGGATCCGGGCGGCGACCCCGTGCAGGAAGGACTCCAGGAGCTGCTCGCGGCGCCGCTCCAGGCGGTCGTCCTGGATGCCGCCGCCGGGCCGCACCCGCGGATCGTGGCGGACGTGGCCCGGCGCGCGGTGGCGTGAGGGGACGTCCGAGCTGAGCCGCTCGGGAACCGGGTCGCCCGGAGGACTCCCGATCCCGGTGCACCGGAGAAGGATCGCCTCCTCGGCATCAAGCCAGGCGAGCGTGATCGGGCGCGGAGCGTGCTCGACATGGAGGGGCATCGGGTCGCCTCCTCGAGAGCCGCGGGGCCGGTTGACGCCGGGTCCCGCGTGCGCCGTCAGCATGCACCGGCGGGGCACGACGCGCCAGCCGGCAACAGCCAAGGGCCGAACGATGGCCGTCACGAAGGGCGAGCCGCCATCCTGCCCCCGGATGGGTGCCGTTCCGGGGACCTTCGGCACGTCCGGTCGCGGAGTGCCCGGGCGATCCTATGCGCATGGTCGCACCCATCAATGCACGCCCGGCGCGCGCACGCGTCCCCACCGGCGGGCGAGCGAGCCAGCCCACCGCGCGGGCCCTCACCGTCGAGGGCGTGGTCCAGGGCGTCGGGTTCCGGCCCTTCGTCTGGCGCCTCGCGACCGAGCTGGGCCTGGCGGGTCGGGTTCGGAACGCGGCCGGCCGCGTGGAGATCGAGGCCGCCGGGACGACCGCCGCGCTCGACGCCTTCGCTCGACGCCTCAGGACGGACGCGCCGCCGCGCGCCCGCGTGGAGCGCGTGATCGCGCTGCCGCTGGATGCGAGCTCGGTGGCCGACCTTCCCGCGACCTTCGCGATCGACGAGAGCGTCGACGCCGTGGCCGTGGACCGGCTCTTCCCGCCGGACATCGCGACCTGCGATGAGTGCCTCGTGGAGCTCGCCGACCCGCGCGATCGACGCTACCGGTACCCGTTCACGAACTGTACGAACTGCGGGCCGCGGGCGACGATCATCGACGAGCTGCCGTACGACCGCGCCCGGACCACGATGCGCGCGTTCCCGCTGTGTGCGGACTGCGCCGCCGAGTATGCGGACCCGGCGAACCGCCGCTTCCACGCGGAGCCCGTGGCCTGCCCCCGGTGCGGTCCGCGCGTGGCGTATCGCCGGACGGACGCCCCCGCGCCGGGCGCGCACGATGAGGCGGCCCTCGCGGCCACGGTCGCGGACCTCCGGGCGGGTCGAATCGTCGCGGTCAAGGGCCTGGGCGGCTACCACCTCGCCTGCGACGCCACCGATGCGACGGCGGTCGGCCGCCTGCGCGACCGGAAGCGCCGCTGGGCCAAGCCATTCGCGGTGATGGTCCGGGACCTCACGGCCGCCCGTGCGCTCTGTCACGTGACGGCGACCGAGGCCGTTCTCCTGGCCGGGCCGGCGCGGCCGATCGTGCTCCTCGTGGCGCGGCGCCGCGGCACACCGGCCCTGGCGCCGTCCGTCGCGGCCGGGAATCGCCGGCTCGGGATCTTCCTGCCGTACACGCCGCTCCATCACCTGCTCCTGGAGGCCGTGGGCAGGCCCCTCGTGCTCACCTCCGGCAACCTGACCGATGAGCCGCTGGCGACCGACGACGCGGACGCGTCGGCGCGGCTCGCCGGCCTCGCGGACGCATTCCTGACCCACGACCGCGAGATCCGGGCACGCTACGACGACTCGGTGACCCGGGTGGTGGCCGGACGCGAGTCCCTGGTCCGGCGCGCACGGGGCCACGCCCCGGAAGCGCTGCCGCTCCCCGTCGCCGCGCCACGCCCGATCCTCGCCGTGGGAGCGGAGCTGAAGCACACGTTCACGCTCGCGCGCGGCGGGCGGGCGCACGTGGCGCCCCACAACGGCGATCTCGAGGACCTCGCCACGCACCGCGCCTTCACGGACGGCCTGGCGCATCTCTCGCGGCTCCTGGCGCTGGAGCCTGAGATCGTGGCCCATGATCGCCACCCGGAATACCTGTCCACGAAATATGCGCTGGCCACGTTCCCGCCCGAGCGCCGGATCGCCGTGCAGCACCACCACGCCCACGTTGCCTCCTGCGCCGCCGAGCACGGGATCACGACGCGCTTCCTGGGGGTCGCCTACGACGGGCTGGGGATGGGGGATGACGGGACACTCTGGGGCGGCGAGCTCTTCGTCGCCGACCTCGTCGGATACCGCCGGGTCGCCCGCTTCGCGCGTGCCCCGCTGCCCGGCGGTGCGCTCGCCGTGAAGCGGCCCTACCGGATGGCGCTGGGCTACCTGCTGGGTGCGGAGGCGCTCGGAGCCGCGGACGGGGCCGGAGTCGCGGAGGCACGGGGCCCTGGCGACGATCTCGCGACCGAGCTCCTCGCGCGCCTCGATCCGCGGGAAGTGGCAGTCGTCCGGACCCAGGTTGCCCGCCGCCTGAACGCCCCCGTGGCCTCGTCGGCCGGCCGCCTCTTCGATGCCGCCGCGAGCCTCCTCGGTCTGCGCGACGTCGCCGAGTACGAGGCCCAGGCGGCGATCGACCTGGAGATCGCGGCAGGCGACCGCGCCGCCGCGCCGTTGCCGTATGCCCTGGCGCGCGTGGGGGACCTGCTGGTCTACGACCCGCGCCCGACGCTCGCCGCGCTTCTCGCCGGCCGAGCCGCGGGCAACGCTGTCGGGACGCTCGCGGCGGGATTCCACGAGACCATCGCGGAGGTGACCCGCGAGCTCTGCGCGGACGCCGCCGCGGCCACCGGGATCCGCACCGTCTGTCTCTCCGGCGGCGTCTTCCAGAACCGCCGCCTGGCGGGTGCGCTGCTCCGCCGGCTGGCACGCGACGGCTTCGACGTCTACATCAACCGCCGCGTCCCGGTGAACGACGGCGGAATCAGCTACGGTCAGGCGGCGATCGCCGCCGCGACCATGGCGGCCCGGTCGGCCGCGGACTCCGGCGTCCCCGCCGGCCGTGCACCAGGAGGGAAGTAGCAGCCATGTGCCTCGGGATCCCCGGTCGAGTCGTCGAGATCCGCGACGACGGAGGCCTGCCGATGGGCAAGGTCGACTTCGGCGGCGTCCGCAAGGACGCCTGCCTTGCCTACATC
>JADGQG010000099.1 GCA_017882025.1 Chloroflexota bacterium | reverse complement strand
GAGGACCGCGCGGCCGCGGTCAACGAGCGTATCGGCGAGCGCTCCCATGTCGGCCCGATCCGGAACGTCGTCGACGATGTCCTCCGCATCAACCCTGTGAGTCTGATTCTTGGCCATCGGTCACTCCTCGAGACGGAACCTGTCAGCCTAGGCGGAACACCTCGCTCATCGGATTACTGAGGTGGCACCTCATTTGTCCTCGGGCTTTTTCATCCACAAGGCGGTCGGCAGGGCCGGGGACTGTGGGATCTGGCGGACGAATCGTTCGGGATGGGCAGCGTGGGCATCAGCGAGAACGGCGGATCGGGGGCCTGGGACCGCCGGGAGCTGGCCGTGTGGGGACCCATCGCGCCGCGGAACGTAAGGAGCTGTCGGTACCGTCAGCGCCGATCAGGAAGCCCGGTTTCTTCAGCGATGGGGGGCCCGAGGGTCCGGCGCGCCTCACCGGGATCGGTCGGCGCATATGGCTCCGACCCGCTGACCGCACCGGCGGTCACCGGGTCGTCGAGGCTGCGCTCGGCGAGCTCGAACTCCGGCCCGGCGCAGCTCGGGCAGGCCCACGTGAACTCGATGGCTCCCGCGGCAGCCGCGGCCTCGTCCAGCGACGGCCACACGTGGCTCGTGTCCTGGGTCCCGCACTTGGTGCACGTCCGAACGATCTCCATCTCGCACCTCCTGGTTCTGGTGAGTTCGGACAGTCCAGTCTGGTCCCCGGAACGTAACGGGTCAAGTCGTGTACTCGTCCGTCGTGAATGCGATTGGAGCGGTGTAGGCTAGTCCACTGAGGCAGTGCGTACGGGTTATATGGGGTTCGTGAGCACGAAACCGCGTCGGGGTGTAGCGCAGCGGTAGCGCACGTGCTTTGGGAGCACGAGGTCGTGGGTTCGAATCCCACCACCCCGACCACGATTCTGCCTGTGATGGCGGACCGGGGCGATCGTGAGTCGGCCGACCGTGGGCCGCGTTTCGGGCGGAAGGGCGGTCCGAATCGTGCGCGGATCCCGGAGGGAGCCCACGGGGAATCGCCGGCGCGTGCACGGGCTGCAACAAACGGGCTTCACGACAGTCCGCTGGCGCCCGGCTCGCTGGCATGGTTGCGGGCCCTGTAGCGAAAGCCGGCCACGCCGAGTGCTCGGCACCGCACGGGCACGATGTGCTGCCTGGTGTGCACCGTCGACGTGGACGCTCGGACTGGATCCGGGCAGCGCCTGACGCTCCAGGCGTCGAGCGCGCGGAATCTCTACGGCGTCGAGCAGCCCTGGGCGGGCGTGGCGTTCGGGACAGCCGGACCCAGACGGAACCCGTTGGTCATGGCCGCGAGGAACAAGGCGCGAAGCCCTGGGTCGGCCGTGATCCGCCAGTCGACGACCGTGCTCACCTCGGCCTCGTACTTGCGCCAGTCGAACCAGTTGACGATCCTGAGAAGCGGGAAGCGCGAGCGCGTCGCAGCCGAGAAGACCTCGGCCAGCCAGGCAGCCTTGATGGCCGACTCCGTTGCTCCTCCGCCGCCAGGGCGGTAGAAGGCCGCCGTCTCGACACGTTCCGGAACTCGTGACGACCGAACAGGGCGCAATACCGAGACCGAGCGCCTGTACGACCCATGTGCGCCGTCGCCAACCGGCCGCAGGCGCGACGTAACCGATTCGACAGGCACGTGCCCGAAGACTGCGGGCATGAACACCGTCACCTCGCCCGCCCCGACCCGGCAACCCTTCGGCCGGACCCCTGGCCTTCCTGCCGTGCCCGCCGCCTTCCGGCAGCGTGGGCGCGAGCTCCGCCAGGTCGGCACCTTCGCCGCGATCGGCGTGGTCAGCACCCTGGCCTACGTCGCGCTGTACGCGCTCCTGCGCCCGTTCGTGTCGGCGGAGATCGCGAACGTGATCGCGCTCGTCGCGACCGCGATCGGGAATACGGCCGCGAACCGCCGCCTCACCTTCTCGATTCGCGACCGCGCCGGCATGGCGCGCGACCACGTCGCCGGCCTCCTGGCGCTCGGCGCGGCGCTCGTGATCACCTCGGCGTCGCTCGCGGTGCTGAACGTCTTCGCGCCGGGCGCGCCGCACGCCATCGAGGTCGTGATCCTCGTCGCCGCGAACGCGGCCGCCACGCTGGTCCGCTTCCTGTTGCTCCGGCTCGCCCTCGACCGGGGTCGTCCACGCGGTCCCGGGACCGCCCAACCCGGCCCCGTCGCGGCCGGCCGCATGCTCGAAAGGACCGTTCGATGACCGCGATCCCGCGCAGCATCCCAACCTGGCGCCCCCGACCGCTGGTCGGGCTTCGCGCCATCGCCCGTGGTCGGACGGACGAGCCGGCCTGGGTCCGCGTCGCGTTCGTCGGGGTCATCGCCCTTGCCGCGCTCCTGTACCTCTGGAATTTGGCCGTCAGCGGGTACGCGAACACGTACTACTCGGCCGCGGCGCTCGCGGCGGGGCAGAGCTGGTCCGCATTCTTCTTCGGCTCTTTCGACGCGGCCAACTTCATCACGGTCGACAAGCCACCCGTGGCGATCTGGCTGATGGGCCTCTCCGTCCGGGTCTTCGGCCTTAGCTCGTGGAGTGTCCTCTTGCCGCAGGCGCTGGCCGGCGTCCTGACCGTCGGGGTCCTGTTCGCGGCCGTCCGCCGCTCGTTCGGGCCCGTGGCCGCGGTCATCGCGGGTGTCGTCATGGCCCTGACCCCTGCGGCGGTCCTCATCTTCCGCTACAACAACCCCGACGCCCTGCTGACGCTCCTCCTCGTGGCGGGTGCCTGGACGTTGCTCCGGGCGATCGAGCACGGCAGGTTGCGTTGGGTAGTGCTCGCCGCCACGTGCGTCGGCTTCGCCTTCCTGACCAAGTACCTGCAGGCCTACCTGGTGCTGCCGGGCTTCGCCCTGGTGTACCTGGTTGCCGCGAACACCACGCTCCGGCGCCGTCTCGTGGGCCTCCTCGTCGCGGTGGTCACCGTGCTCGTCACGAGCGGCTGGTGGGTTGCGATCGTCGCGTTGATCCCGGCGGCCAGCCGGCCGTTCATCGGCGGCAGCACGACGGGCTCGCCGCTCGATCTCATCTTCGGCTACGACGGCCTGGGCCGGATCTTCGGCGACTCCGCGGGCGGCACGGGCAACAACGCGGGCTTCGGCGGGACGGCCGGCCTGCTCCGGCTCTTCAATGACGCATGGTTTGGCGAGATCGCCTGGTTCATCCCACCCGCCCTCGCCAGCCTTGGGCTGGGGCTCTGGCTGCGGCGCCGGGCGGGTCGCACGGATCGCGCGCTCGCCGGCTACCTCCTGTGGGGCACGTGGCTGGTCACGACCGGCCTCGTCTTCAGCTACATGTCCGGCACGGTCCATTCCTATTACGCGGTCGCGCTTGCACCGGCCATCGCCGCCCTCGTGGGGGCCGGGGTCGCCGAGCTCTGGCGGCTCCGCGCTCGGCACTGGCTCGGCGGCGCAGCCCTCGGGGCCGGCTTCGTAGGGACGGCCTGGTTTGGCTGGCAGCTCCTTTCGCGCACGCCCGATTTCGCACCCGGCGTGGGTCTCGTCGCGGTGGCGCTCGCGGTGGTGGCAGCCGTTGCGCTGCTCCTCGCGTCGATCCCGAGGCTGCGCGACTCGCTGGGACGCCTCGCGGGCGCCGCGGCGGCGCTCGGCCTGTGCGCCGCGCTGCTGGCCCCGACCGCCTACGCGGTCTCCACGGCCCAGACGGCGTACAGCAGCGGCGACCCGCACCCGGGTCCAGGCACGACGAACGTGGGGTTCGGTGGTGGTGGGGCTGGCCCGGGTGGCTCCGGCGGGAACGGTACGCGGCCTGCCCTGGCGGGCACGGCGCCGACGGGCAGCCCGCCGAACGCGCCGACCGGCACGCTGGGCGCTCGATCCGGCGGACCGGGGATGGGGAGCGCTTCGGCCGACTCTGCGCTCGTCAGCTACCTGGCGGCCCACCGGGGGAGCGCGACGTGGATCGTGGCAGCGACCTCGGCCCAGGAAGCCGGGCCGCTCGAACTCGCGACCGGCCTGCCGGTCATGGCGATGGGCGGTTTCACGGGCTCCGATCCGGCACCCACGCTCGATCAGCTGAAGGCGTACATCGCCTCCGGACGGCTCCGGTACGTGCTCGCCGGTGGCGGGAACGGCGGCGGCGGCGGCCCGGACGCGACGGCCTCCGACCGGACCGCCTGGGTCACGAGCGCATGCACCCTCGTCGACTTCGGTGGGTCCGGGACGAGCACCCTCTACGATTGCGCAGGAGCGTCGTGATGGAACCCCGGGACGGCGTCGGCGATTGCCGCGCTGGTCGTGCTGGTAGTCCCGCTCCTTCCCTTCGACATCGCCAGCATGGGCCCGGCCTCGCTCGCGGACGTGCCGGTCATCGGCCACGTCGCCGGGCTGGTCGTCCTGTTCGTCTCGGACGGTGGACAGTACGGCGTCCTGACAGCGAAACGCCTACAACGCCTGGGCGCTCGTTGGGCGGGGCGTCACTCGCGTCGGTGATCGGCGGGTCCGGCGTCGGCTCCATCAGCCTGCCGTTCGCCGAGCTGGCACGAAGCGAGCTCGCCGTCACGCTCGTCGCGGTGGGCCAGACGGGGGCCTTCGTCGCACTCCTCGCGGCGTGGTTCGTGGTCGTTCTCCGGCCGAACAGGGAACCCGTCGCGCGGAACCTGCGTCGGGCCGCCATCGGCGTCTCGTCCCTGTGCTGACCGACGCACTCCGCGGATGACCGGTGCCGCCCGCAGCGCGGCCACGGTGACGGCGGCCGTCCACGCGCCCCGCCCCCTCCCCGCTCACCCGCAGCCTCACGCAGGCCGAGCGGGGGCTCGGTCGACGTGGCACGCTTCAAGTGTCGGACGGCGCCTGGGCCGCCGTAGCGTTGGAGGGCGGGGCCGGGTTGGCGATCCTCGACTACTTCGGGCGGACAACTCGCTTCCTCATGGGCGCGGCGATCGTGGCCACCGCCGCGTCGGCCGTCCTCGTCGTGAGCGGTGGGGCGCCGGTCGTCACGTTCGGGACAACGGCGATCGCGCTCGCGATGCTCGCCTCGCTGGTGGGCGAGGGGACCGAGCAGCTGGGCGCCCGGCAGGGCCCGGCGGTCACGGGGATCCTGCAGTCCGCGCTGGGAAATCTGCCCGAGCTGTTCATCTCGCTCTTCAGCCTCCAGGCCGGGCTGGTGGTCGTGGTCCAGTTCGCGCTCATCGGGTCGATCCTCGCCAACAGCCTCCTGGTCCTTGGGGCGGCCTTCGTCGTAGGCGGCCTCAAGCACGGGACGCAACGGTTCGGGGCGCGCGCGAGCCGCTCGATCGCGACACTCCTCCTCCTGGCCGTCGGGTCGCTCGTCATCCCCACGCTCGCGACGGCGCCGGGCGCTCCTGACGCCGGCCATGCTGCCGAGCTGTCGGTCGTCGTCTCGATCGTCCTCCTCGTCGTCTTCGCCGGCTCGCTCATCTTCTCCATCCGCCGCGATGCGCGTCCCGCGCCGGCAACCACCGCGGAGGCAACCTCCGCCGAGACGGTGGTCCACGCGGAGGGCCCCGGCCACCTCTGGCCGCAGTGGCTCGCGCTCATCGTGCTCGCCGGGGCGGCCGTGGCCGCGGCCTTCGTCTCGGACTGGTTCGTGGCGGCGCTCCGCCCGGCGATGGCGAGCCTGGGGATGTCCCAGGCGTTCGCGGGCCTCGTGGTCGTCGCGATCGCCGGCAACGCCGTGGAGAACGTCGTGGGCATCCAGGCCGCCGCGCGCAACCAGGCCGATCTGGCCGTGAGCCTCATCCTCAACTCGTCGCTCCAGGTGGCGATCGCGCTGACGCCGGCGCTGGTCATCATCTCGATGCTGATGGGAGTGGCACCGCTGACACTTGTCGTGACGCCGCTCCTGGCGGGAGCGGTGGGGCTGTCGGCGATCCTGGCCGCGGTGATCGTCTTCGACGGCGAGTCGAACTGGCTGGAGGGACTGGCGTTGATCGGGCTCTACCTGATCATCGCGGCGTCCGTCTGGTGGGGCCCGGTGATCGCGTCATGACCGCCCTTCCGGGTCCCTTGACCAACGGTCGGCCGCTGGCGGTGGGGATCCAGCTCCCCGAGATCGAGTGGGAGGCCCGCTGGCCGGACCTCCGCGCGCTCGCGCTGCGGGCCGAGGAGCTGGGCTTCGACGCCGTGTGGTATGGCGATCACCTCCTCTACCGGCGGCCGGGCGACGACCGTGCCCGGGGACCGTGGGAAGCATGGACGGTCCTCGCCGGCCTCGCCGCGGTCACGTCGCGCGTGCTGCTGGGTCCGCTGGTCGCCGCCACGGCGTTCCACAACCCGGCGATGCTGGCCAAGAAGGCCGCCACGGTCGACGAGATCAGTGGCGGCCGGCTCGTACTGGGCCTCGGCGCCGGCTGGAACGAGACGGAGTTCCGCGCCTTCGGCTTCCCGTTCGATCATCGGATCAGCCGTTTCGAGGAGGCCTTCACGATCGTGCGGACGCTCCTCCGCGACGGGGCGGTCGATTTCTCGGGCACCTACTTCACGGCCCGTGACTGCGAGCTGGCGCCACGGCCACGGCCGGGCGGCCCGCCGCTCATGATCGGCTCGTCGGGGGCGCGGATGCTCGCGATCACGATCCCGTACGTGGACGCGTGGAATGCGTGGTTCGACGCGTTCGGCAATCGCCCGGCCGGCGTGCCCGCGTTCCGCGACCGCGTGGATGCCGCATGCCGCGACGCCGGCCGCGATCCGGCCGGGGTGGCGCGCACGCTCGCGGTCCAGGTCCGGCTCCCGGCCGGGACGGGACGGATCATGGGCGGAGCGGGCCAGCCGTCGATCCCGCCCGTCGCGGGCACGCCGGAGGAGATCGCGGACGTCCTCCGCGGGTTCGCGGCAGAGGGGATCTCGCACGTCCAGCTGGTGGTGGACCCGATCACGCTCGCGTCGCTCGACGCGTTGGCACCGGTCCTGGAGGCTCTGGATCGGTGACCGAAGCGGGCGCCCATTGCCGGTCCTGGACGCGATCCTGGCAGCCGGGACGGAACCCGCCGGCGTGACGCGTGGGGCCGGCCCGATCCCGCAGCCCAGGGCGAATCGATATAGCGCGTTCCCCATGTGTAGACGTGCTTGAGCATCCGCAGGTAGACGAATGTCTCCGTCTCCCGGACGCCGGCCACGCGGCGAAGCTTGTCCGCCAGGAAATGGAGGAGCGCATCGTGGTTCTTTCAGACCACTTCGACCAGCAGGTCATACGACCCGGCCGTGACGACCAGGTACTCGACCTCGGGCAAGGCG
>JADGQG010000098.1 GCA_017882025.1 Chloroflexota bacterium | reverse complement strand
ACCTGCGGGCCGGTTGTCGCCGCGGCCGTGATCCTCCGGCCGAACTGCCGGCAGATCCACGGGGTCCGGGATTCGAAGACGCTTTCCGCGTCCCAGCGCGAGGCGCTGGCCCCCGAGATCCGGCGACGGGCCGTGGCAGTCGGCGTCGGCGCAGCCTCCGTGGCGGAGATTGACCGGCTGAACGTCTACCACGCCACGCACCTCGCGATGCGCCGCGCGATCGCCCAGCTCGGAGGCCACGACCACGTCCTCGTCGACGGCCTCCCGATCGCCGGCTTCGAGGCCGATGTCGGCCCGTACGACGCGATCGTCGATGGCGATTCGTGCGTCTACTCGATCGCCTGCGCCTCGGTCGTCGCCAAGGTCCTTCGTGACCGGCTGATGGCACGGCTCGCCGTGCGGTATCCGGGCTACGGCTGGGATCACAACGCGGGGTATGCGACCGCTGAGCATCGGGCCGCCCTCCGGGCGCTCGGCGTGACGCCATACCACCGGCGCTCGTTCGCGCCCATTCGCGAGGCGCTGGCGGGCATCGTCCAGCTGGGCTTCAACCTCGAAGCGGTCGACGCCGCACCGGAGCCGGAACTGGACCCGGTGGCTGCCCTGGCCAGGTAAGTCCGCGGTGATCCACGTCGGGTAGGGTGCGGCATGGCCGCCCACGTCCCACCCTCGCCGCGGACGCTCGCGCAGCGGGCGGGCGACGCTGCCGAAGATGATGTGGCTGCCCGGTTGTCCGCGCGGGGCTGGCGGCTCCTCGGCCGCCACGTGCGCGCGGGACGATCGGAGTTGGACCTCGTGGCGGTGGACCCCGGCCCTCCGCGGATCCTCGTGATCGTCGAGGTGCGCTGGCGTCGCCGTCGCGACTTCGGGCTGCCCGAGGAGACGGTGGATCACCGCAAGCTCGCCCATCTCCGGGCCGGCGTCGGGCGGTTGCTCGAAGCAGGCAGACTCCCCGATGGGACGGTCCTGCCGGATCTCCCGATCCGCCTGGATCTCGTGGTCCTGGAGCCACCGACGCCGGCCGGCGGTCCGGCGCGAGTCCGCCACCATCGGGCGATCGGGTGATCGCACGTCGCGGGAGGCGTCTGCGACGCGGCCGGGCCGAGACCCTGTGGTAGACTCCGCCCCGGTCGCCGGATCGTCCGGCGGTTGCCGCCGTGCCGAGAACAGGCCGGCGAGATCACACGCGGTGCCAGACCACGCTTTCGGGTCGGTGCCGGGCCGCGGAAGCGTCGCCCGGTCCCGGGGCAGGGCCCGCGGAGGAACAACCGAGCAGGAGGTCCATCCCCGTGCCCACCGTCTCCATGCGGCAGCTCCTCGAGGCCGGCGTTCACTTCGGCCACCAGACCCGCCGCTGGAATCCCAAGATGCGCCCGTTCATCTTCGCGGAGCGCAATGGGATCCACATCATCGACCTGGCCCAGACGGTCAAGCGTCTTGACCTCGCCCTCGACGCGATCCGCGAGACCACTGCTCGCGGCGAGCAGGTCCTCTTCGTCGGCACGAAGAAGCAGGCGCAGGAGCCGATCATCCAGGAGTCCGAGCGCGCGGGCCAGCCGTACGTCACCAACCGCTGGCTCGGTGGCATGCTCACGAACTTCGTGACGATCAAGAAGCGCCTCGGCCTCCTCGAGCAGCTCGAGGCCCGCCAGATCAACGGCGACTTCGACCGCCTGTCGAAGAAGGAAGCCGCCGTCCTCTCCGAGGAGCTGCGCAAGCTGAAGCTCTCGCTCGGAGGGATCCGGAAGATGCGGCGCCTGCCCGGCGCGGTCTTCATCATCGACCCGGCCCGAGAGCGAATCGCGGTCGCCGAATGCATCAAGCTCGAGATTCCGATCATCGGGACCGGCGACACGAACGTCGACCCGGACGAGCTCGACTACATCATCCCGGGCAACGACGACGCGATCCGCGCCATCCGGCTGCTCTGCTCGCTGATCGCCGATGCCGCGATCGAGGGGGGCCGCGAGCGCGCCGCCCGGAGCGACCGCGAGCCTGAGCCGGAGCCGGAGATGGGGGCAGCCTTCGAGGCAGACGAGTTGGCCTCGGCGGACGATCTGGTGGCGCAGCTCGCGGCCGGCGGGTCCCTCACGTTCGAGCCCGACGTGGAGGAGGAGGCGCTCCTGCCCGGAGCGGCAACCGCTGCCCCGGCCGAGGCAGCCGCGACGATGGATCCGGTCAACCCGGCCGAGTGACCCTCCGACATCCCAGCCCGGCCGGCGGCAAGCGCGCCACCGTCCGAACCCGACAGGAGACGCACCCACTCATGGCGAACTTCTCCGCGAGCGACGTCAAGCGCCTGCGCGACCTCACCGGCGCAGGATTCATGGACTGCAAGCGCGCACTGGAGGAGGCGAACGGTGACGTCGACAAGGCCGTTGCCCTCCTGCGCGAGCGCGGCCAGGCGGCAGCCGCCAGGAAGGGCGACCGCGAAGTGCGCGATGGCCTCGTCTCCAGCTACATCCATCCGGGCGGGCGCGTCGGCGTCCTCATCGAGGTCAACTGCGAGACGGACTTCGTCGCGCGGACCGAGCAGTTCCAGAAGCTGGTCCACGACCTGGCAGTCCAGGTCGCCGGCCTCGCCCCAACCTACGTGGACGTAGACCAGATCCCCGCCGCGGACCTGGAGGCGAAGAACGCCGCCCTGCTGGCGGACGAGGCCACCCAGAAGAAGCCCGAGCACATCCGGCCGCAGATCGTCGAGGGCCAGCTCAAGAAGTGGTACGCCGAGGTCTGCCTCATGGAGCAGCCGTTCCGTGACACCGACCTGAGCGTTCGCGACCTCGTCACGGCGGCGATCGCCACGATCGGCGAGAACATTCGTGTCCGCCGCTTCGCCCGCTATGCGCTCGGCGAGGAGCTGTGAGCGAGGCCGGGGTCAGGACCGCGGCGACGGCCGGCCGCGTGTCGACGCCTCGGTACGGCCGGGTCCTGCTCAAGATCTCCGGCGAAGCGCTCCTCGGTGAGCGCCAGTATGGCGTCGACCCTGCCTTCTGTGCGTTCATCGCCGGCCAGATCGGGGCCGCCCGGACGGCCGGCGTCCAGGTCGGGATCGTGGTCGGGGGTGGCAACATCTTCCGCGGCCTCGCGGCGGCCGCCCGCGGAATGGACCGTGCCACCGGCGACTACATCGGCATGCTGGCCACGGTCATGAACGGGCTCGCGCTCCAGGACGCGCTGGAACGGGTCGGCGTCCCGACCCGGGTGATGACCGCAATCGCGATGAACGAAGTCGCCGAGCCGTATATCCGGCGACGCGCGATCCGCCACCTCGAGAAGGGCCGGGTCGCGATCTTCGTGGCCGGGACTGGCAACCCGTACTTCACGACCGACACGGCCGCCGCCCTCCGGGCTGTCGAGATCGGCGCGTCCGTGCTCCTGAAGGCAACCAAGGTCGACGGCGTCTACGAGGCCGACCCGGTGACCCACCCGGACGCGCAGCGCTACACCGAGCTCACGTTCGCGGACGTCCTGGCCAAGAGGCTGGCCGTGATGGACACGACGGCCATCTCGCTCTGCATGGAGAATGATCTTCCGATCATCGTCTTTGACCTGAACCGGCCCGACAACGTGCGCCGGGCCGCAATAGGGGAGCACGTCGGGACCCGAATCGCCGGAGGTACCCCCGCATGAGCAGCCTGGTCCTCGGGGCCATCGAGCCGAAGATGACGCGCGCCGTCGACGTCCTGGAGCGTGATCTGCAGGGGATTCGGACCGGCCGGGCCTCGACTGCCCTCGTCGAGCGGATCCACGTCGAGTACTACGGCACCTCCACGCCCCTTAACCAGCTGGCCGGCATCAGCGTCCCGGAGCCGCACCAGATCGTGATCCAGCCGTGGGATCGGAGCGTGCTCGGAGCGATCGAGAAAGCCATCCTCAAGAGCGACGTGGGTCTGACCCCGAACGTCGACGGCATGGTGGTTCGACTCAACATCCCGCAGCTGACCGAAGAGCGGCGGCGCGATATCGTCAAGGTCGTCCATCGCCGGATGGAAGAAGCCCGGGTGGAGATCCGGAACCTGCGCCGCGAGGCCGCCGACGCGATCAAGAAGGAGGAGCGCGACGGCGAGCTCGGAACGGACGAGGCGCATCGCGAGCTGGAAGTCCTCCAGAAGGTCACAGATCGCCAGATCGCCGAGGTCGACAAGGTGGGCGGGGCCAAGGAGCGCGAGGTCCTCGAGGTCTAGGTGAGCCGCGCCCAGCTGGCCCGGCCCACGGACGCGCCACCCGCCGCCCACGGGGAGCCGCTTGCCCCCGGGACGGACGACGCGCCCGAGGCGGGTCCCCGACCGAACCACGTTGCGATCATCATGGATGGCAATCGTCGCTGGGCGCGTGCCCACGGCGTTCCAGAGCTCGAGGGACATGCGGCCGGGGTCGACAAGATCCGCTGGCTCGTGGAGCACGCCATCCGGCGCGGGATCGCCGTCCTCTCCGTCTACGCGTTCAGCCGCGAGAACTGGGCTCGCTCCGACGACGAGGTGACGGGGCTGTTCTCGCTGCTCGACCAGGCGATCCGCGCCGAGACGCCGGAACTGGTCCGGCAGGGGGTCCGCGTGCGCGTCTCGGGACGCCTGGCCGAGGTGCCTGCCGACATCCGAGGCTCGATCACGGAGGCCCTCGCGGCCACCGATGGCGGCACGCGCCTGACCCTCAACATCGCCTTCAACTATGCGGGCCGGACCGAGATCGTGGACGCGGTGCGGGCTATCGTCGCGGCCGGGACCCCGGCCGACGAGATCGACGAGGCCACGATCGCAGCCCATCTCTACACGGCGGGCCTGCCCGACCCGGACCTCGTGATCCGGACCGGCGGCGAGCAGCGCCTCTCGAACTTCCTGATCTGGCAATCGGCCTATGCGGAGTTCCACTCCTGCGCGGCGCTCTGGCCGGACTTCGATGCCGGGGCGTTCGACACCGCGCTCGAGGAGTTCGCGCGGCGCTCCCGCCGCTTCGGGACCTAGGGCGACCCCGTGCGCGAGCGGATCCTGAGCGCGATCGTCATCGTCCCGGTCGTCGTCGCCGCGATCGCGCTCGGCGGCGTCGGGACCGGCATCGTCGTCGTGCTCCTCGCGATCGTGGCGGCGCGCGAGGCCGAGCGGCTGCTGTCGCTCGCGGGCCGGCCGGTCATCCGCCACGGGGTCGTTGCGGGGGCCGCGGTCCTCGTCGTGGCGGCGGCGATCCCGGCGATCCTCGGCAGCCACCTGCTGGGCCGGCCTGCGGCGGCCCTTGACCTCGCGGCGCGCGTCAAGGCGATCGACGGCGTCACCCTCGTCGGGGTGGTCGCCGTCGGCCTGGCCGTCGCAGCCTTCGCCCGCCGCGACCCCGCCGCGGGCTTTGCCGCGTGGTCGGCCACGCTCTTCGGGGCCCTCTACGTTGGGCTGCTGGGGGCGGTGGCGATCCTGACGACGCTGTGGACCGATCTGCCGTCGTTCGAGCGGGTCATCCTGCCTGAGCGGCGCTGGATCCTCGTGCTCCTGGCGGGCGTCTGGAGCTTCGACACAGGCGCGTACCTCGTGGGCCGCGCGATCGGGCGGCACCCGTTCCTGCCCTGGATCTCACCGAGGAAGACCGTCGAGGGCGTCCTCGGGGGCCTCGTCGTGGCCACCGCGGCCGTCGCCCTGGTCTTCCTCGCGACGTCCGACGATCCATTGGAGGCGCTCATCCTCGGCCCTCTCCTCGTCGCCGCCGCCCAGGCGGGAGACCTCGCGGAGAGCCTCCTCAAGCGCGCGGCCGGCGCCAAGGACTCCGGCGCCCTCTTGCCCGGCCACGGCGGGATCCTCGACCGGATCGATTCCATCCTCTTCGCGGCGCCCGTCCTTGCCGCGTGGGTCGCCCTCGTTCATGGCTGACCCGGCTCGTTCGCGCCCGCCCGTCCGCGTCGCGCTTCTCGGCTCCGGTGGCTCCATCGGGAGGCAGGTCCTCGATGTGCTGGCCGGGCTCGCTCCCGCCTGGCGTGTCGTGGCGCTCGCGACCGGCTCGCAGGGGGCGCTCCTCGAATCCCAGGCCCGCCAGCTTCGGCCGGCCGCGGCCGCGCTCGGGGACGAGACACCGCTCGACCTCCCGGCCGGCACGCTTCGCGTCCACGGCGCGGATGCGCTCGTCGAGCTCGCGACCCGCGACGACGTCGACCTCGTGGTGGTCGCGACGGGTGGGATCGTGAGCCTCCGCCCGGTTCTCGCGGCGCTTGGAGCCGGCAAGGTGGTCGCCACTGCGAACAAGGAGACGCTCGTGGCGGGCGGCCACCTCGTGATGGCCGAGGCGCAGGCCCGCGCCTCGGAACATGCCGCGGCCGACCCGCGCTGCCCCCTCGCAAGCCCGCTCGGCTGGCTCCGACCGATCGACTCGGAGCACTCCGCGATCTGGCAGTGCCTGGTCGGCGAAGAGATGGCGGGAGTTGCCGCGCTCGTCCTGACGGCGTCCGGCGGCCCGTTCCTCGACCTGCCGGCCGAGGCGTTCGCCGGGATCACGCCGGCGATGGCGCTCCGCCACCCGACGTGGAGCATGGGGGCGAAGATCACGATCGACTCGGCGACGCTCGCGAACAAGGGCCTCGAGGTGATCGAGGCGCACTGGCTCTACGGCGTGGCGTACCCGGCCATCGAGGTCGTCATCCATCCCCAGTCGGTGGTCCACTCGGCCGTCCGCTTCGTCGACGGGTCGCTCAAGGCCCAGCTGGGCACCCCGGACATGCGGCTCCCCATCCAGTACGCGATCACGTATCCGTCCCGTCGGCCATCGCCGGCCGACGCGCCGGACCTCGTGGCCGCCGGCCGGCTGGAGTTCCGTGCGCCCGATGAGTCGCGCTTCCCGGCGCTCCGGATCGCCCGCGAGGCCGGGATGCTCGGGTCACGCGCCACCGCCGCGCTGATCGCCGCGGACGAGGTGGCCGTCGCGCGGTTCCTCGACGGGACGCTCGACTTCCCGGGGATCCCACGCCTCCTCGAGGATGCTGTCGCGCGCTTCGGTACGGGGGCCGGGCAGGCTCCGGGGTACGATGACCTCGTCGGGCTGGACCGCGAGGTCCGGGCCGCGTTCAGCGCGCCGGGAACCGCCGGCGGGCGCCCCGCGTAGGAGGAGTCATGGCGATCATCCAGGGGGCGATCACGATCCTCCTCTTCATCTTCATCCTCTGCGCGCTCGTCGTGATTCACGAGTTCGGCCACTTCGTGTTGGCGCGCTTCTTCGGCATCCGCGTCCACGAGTTCGGGATCGGCTTCCCGCCGCGAGCAAAGGTCATGCG
>JADGQG010000097.1 GCA_017882025.1 Chloroflexota bacterium | reverse complement strand
CTGCGCAGCGCGGGCGTCCCGGAGGCCCGAATCGCCGAGCCGGGGCCCGCGAGGTGACGGTCGTCGAGGCGCCGGGAGCAGCCGGCTTCTCGGGCCGGAAGACCGGAGATGCCGGCGACAGAAGCACGCCGGCATCTCCGGGGTCGCTTCGCGCGTCGACCCGGGCAGCCCCGGCCGTCGACCCGATCAGCCTCTTCGCCGCGGCCCGCGAGGAGGACCTCGAGGCGGCGCTGTGGCTGCAGCCGTCGGCCGGGTTCGCGCTCGTGGGGATCGGGCGCGCATGGTCGGTCGAGCCCGCGGGCGCCGATCGGTTCGCGCGCGCAGCGGCGGCCTGGCGGGAGCGCCTGGACGGGGCCGCGATCGAGATCCCCGCCGGTTCGCCGCGCGGTGTTGGACCCGTCCTCCTCGGCGGCCTTGGCTTCACGGGCGAGCCGCCCGCCGCCGTCGATCCGTGGGGGCCGTTCGGGGCAGCCTCGCTCGTGCTGCCGGCGCTGACCTTCGCACGGGCGCACGGGGCGACGTTCGTGACCATCGTGGAGACGATTCCAGGGACCGGCGAGGCGGATGACCCGGATGGCCCCGCCCCGCGCGCCGCCGAACGTCGCTGGGACGCGCTCGTGTCCCGAGCCGCGGCGCTCAGCCCGAGAACCGGCGCCGTGGTCGCCCGCCCGGCCGACGCCCCGCTCGCAATCATCGGGGAGCGGCCTGGCCGGGTTGCCTGGGAGCGGCTCGTCGGCCTGTTCGCCGGCGCCGTCGGTCGCGGCCGCCTCGACAAGGTCGTGCTCGCGCGCCGGGTCGACCTTCGATCGTCGATCGAGATCGACGTGGAGAACGCGCTGCGTCGTCTCGCGGCGGGCGCCCCGGAGGGAACCATCTACGCTTTCGTGCGGGACGGCCGGACGTTCCTTGGCGCGACCCCGGAGCGGCTCGTTCGCACGGCCGGGCGCGACTTCGAGACGGTTGCGATCGCCGGTTCCGCGCCGCGCGGGGCCACGGCCGCGGAGGATGCGGCGCTGGCGGCGGCGCTCGTCGCGAGCGAGAAGGAGCGCGAGGAGCACGCCGTGGTTGTCGAAATGCTCCGCGAGAGCCTGGCGCCTCTCGCCGAGACGCTCGAGGTGGGCGCCACGCCGGGGATCCTCCCGCTCCGCCACGTCCAGCACCTGGTGACGCCGGTCCGCGGCCGGCTGCGCGACCAGGCCGGGCTCCTCGGCCTCGCCGAACGCCTCCACCCGACACCGGCCGTGGGCGGCGAGCCACGCGACCTTGCCCTCGAGATGATCGCCGAGCACGAGGGCATCGAGCGCGGCTGGTATGCCGGCCCAATCGGCTGGCTCGGCGCCGACGGGGACGGCGAGCTCATGGTCGCGCTCCGCTGCGGCCTGGTGGCGGGCCGCGATGCGGCGCTGTTCGCGGGCTGCGGGATCGTGGCCGACTCCGACCCGTCCCGCGAGTGGGAGGAGTCGCGGATGAAGCTGCGACCGGTTGCCTCCGCCCTCGGCCGCGAGCCGGAGCCGCGGGCATGACGGACGTCGAGGCCGCGGGCATGACGGACGTCGTCGCGCTCCGCGCCCTCGTCGACGAGCTGGTCCGGGCCGGCATGCGGGACGTGGTGGTGTGCCCGGGGTCGCGCTCCACGCCGCTCGCGCTCGCGCTGCGGGCGCACCCGGGGATGCGGGTTCGCGTGCTGCCCGACGAGCGGGCGGCCGGCTTCTTCGCGCTGGGCCTGGCGCGGGCGTCGCGGCGAGCGGTCGGCGTCCTGGTCACGTCGGGGACCGCGGCCGCGAACCTCGTGCCGGCGGCCGTCGAGGCGACCCTCGGTCGCGTGCCGCTGGTCCTGTTCACCGCGGATCGCCCGCCGGAGCTCCGGGACCGGGGTGCGCCGCAGGCGATCGACCAGGTGCGACTCTTCGGCGTCCACGCGAAGTGGGACGCCGATCTGCCGCTCCTCGACGGGACGCCGGAGACGCGCCGCCACGTGCGCTCGGTGGCGGGTCGGGCGGTCGCGACGGCGCAGGCGGGCCCCGCCGGCGCGGTCCACCTCAACATCCCGTTTCGCGAGCCGCTGATCCCCGACGGCGACCTGCGGCCGCACGCGCCCGACCACGGTGAGCCCACGCGGCCGTTCACGGATGTTCGTGTCGGGCCGCGCACGCTGGCTGCATCGGCGGTGGCGGACCTCGCAGGGCGCCTGGCCGGCGCCCGCCGCGGGCTCATCATGGCCGGGCCGCAGGACGACCCGGCGCTCCCGGCGGCGCTCGCCCGGCTGGCGAACGCGACCGGCTTCCCGATCCTCGCCGACCCGCTCTCCGGTGCCCGATGCGGGCTGCACGACCGCTCGCACGTGATCGCGCGGAGCGACCTCCTGTCTCGTCCAGGGGCGTGGCGGGAGGCGCACCTGCCGGACCTCGTGATCCGCTTCGGGGCGATCCCGACCTCCAAGCCGCTCCTGGCGCTCCTCCAGGACGCGGCCCCGGACCAGCTCGTGGTGGACGGTGACGCAGGCTACCGCGAGCCGGCGCTCCTGCCCACGACGTTCGTCCACGCGGACGCGGCGATCACGGCGGCGGCGCTCGCGGACGCGATCTCGGGCGAGGCCTGGGCGTGCGAACAAGCCGTCCCATCGACGGCGCCCGTCTGGCGGGATGACTGGCTGGCCGCGGACCGTGCCGCCGACGCCGCGCTTCGCGCATGGCTGGCCGGCGTGGAGTCGCGCGGGGAGGCGTTCGAGGGCGCGCCGTTCGCCCACCTCGGCGAGCTGCTCCCCGACGGCGCGATCCTGTGGGCCGGCAGCTCGATGCCGGTCCGCGACCTCGACGCCTGGTTGCCGGGCAGCGAGCGTGCGATCCGGCCTCTTGCGAACCGCGGCGCGAACGGCATTGACGGCGTGGTCTCCTCGGCGCTTGGCGCCGCGGCAGCCGGCGTGGGTCACGTTGCGCTGGTGGTCGGGGACCTGTCCTTTCTCCACGACCTGAACGCGCTCGCCGCCGCGAAGCAGCACGGGCTCTCGGCCACGGTCGTGCTGGTCAACAACGACGGCGGCGGGATCTTCTCGTTCCTGCCGCAGGCGCGAGCAGATGCGCCCGGCGCGGGCCTGCCCGAACACTACGAGGAACTCTTCGGAACGCCCCATGGCATCGACTTCGGGCCCATCGTGAAGGCGCTCGGGGGTATGCATCGTCCGGTCGAGGCCCGCGGCCTGCACACCGCGCTCGCCGAGAGCCTCGTCGCGACCGGCGTCAGCGTGCTGGAGCTTCGCACGGAGCGTACCCGCAACGTCGAGCTCCACCGGGAGGCGGCCGCCGCGGTTGCCGCGGCCCTCGCGGAGCTCGACGCGTGAGCGGGCCGCGGAACGGAGACGTCGACGCCCCCCGGAACGTGGACGTCAACGGGCGCCGATGGGCGGTTCGCGTGGCCGGCTCGGGTCCCGCGCTCTTGCTCCTCCACGGATTCACGGGGAGCGGCCGCAGCTGGGAGGCCGGGCTGACGGCCGCGGCGATCGGTGCCGGCTTCACCACGATCGCGCCGGACCTTCCCGGTCACGGTGGCACCGCCTGGAGCGCGGGCGATCCGGCCGACCCCGCGGATTCGTCGCGGGCAACGATCGAGCGGAGCGCCGACGACCTGCCGTCGCTGCTCCGCGCACTCGGCCATGGTCGAGCCCACGTCGTTGGCTACTCGATGGGCGCGCGGGTCGCGCTTCGGCTTGCGATCGCGCATCCCGCCTGCGTTGCGCGCCTGGTCCTGGAGTCGCCTTCCGCCGGGATCGTCGATTCGGCGGGGCGGGCGGCGCGCCGCGCCGCCGACGACGCGCTCGCCGGGACCCTTGAGCGCGGCGGGATGGCGCCGTTCGTCGATGCCTGGGAGCGGATGCCGGTCCTTGTCGGCGAGGCGCACCTCGGGGCCGATGCCCGCGCCGCGCTCCGCGAGATCCGCGTTGCCCACGACCCGGCAGGTCTCGCGGCCAGCCTCCGCGCCGCCGGGCAGGGCGCGATGGAACCGCTCCACCGCCGGCTCCGTGGGATCGCCTCGCCCACCCTGGTGATCGTCGGCGCCGACGACCCGGTCCGGGACCGGGCGACGGCCGTAGCCGCCGGCATCCCCGGCGCTCGCCTGGCCGTGATCGACGGCGCCGGCCACACTCCACACCTCGAAGCGCCGGCCGCGTTCCGACGCCTCGTCCTCGACTTCGTCTCGGAGGATCACGCCGCATGACCGCACCCGTCACGTGGACCCGCGCCGCGGAGTACCGCGACATTCGCTACGAGCACTCCGGCACCGGGATCGCGAAGGTCACGATCAACCGGCCCGAGGTCCGCAATGCGTTCCGCCCGGAGACGGTCTCGGAGATGATCGACGCGTTCGCGCGGATCCGGGATGACGCGCGGATCGGCTGTGTCCTGCTGACCGGGGCGGGCGACGTCGCGTTCTGCGCCGGCGGCGAACAGGACTACAAGAGCCCGGCCGGCGGCTACGTCGGTGGCGACGGGCTGGCCCGTCTCAACGTGCTGGACCTCCAGCGCCAGATCCGCTCGCTGCCGATCCCGGTGATCGCGCTCGTCAACGGCTTCGCGATCGGCGGCGGCCAGGTTCTTCACGTGGTGTGCGACCTCACGATCGCCAGCGACAACGCGGTCTTCGGGCAGGTGGGCCCGCGCGTCGGCAGCTTCGATGCCGGCTTCGGGATCGGCCTCCTGGCGCGGCTCGTCGGCGACAAGAAGGCGAAGGAGATCTGGTTCCTCTGCCGGCGCTACTCGGCCGACGAGGCGCTGGCGATGGGCCTCGTGAACACGGTCGTCCCGCTCGCCGACCTCGAGGCCGAGGGCGTGGGCTGGGCGGACGAGATCCTGGCCATGAGCCCCACCGCGATCCGCTTCCTGAAGTCGGCCTTCCTCGTGGCGACCGACGGCCTGGCCGGGCTCCAGGAGTTCGCCGGCAACGCGACCGGCCTCTACTACACGACCGACGAGGCGCACGAGGGCTCGCGGGCGTTCCTGGACAAGCGCGCCCCAGACTACTCGAAGTACCCCCGGCGGCCATGACGTCCATCGCCGTGCGCCCCTCCGCGCTCCGAACGTGGCTCCTGGCCGTCCGGCCGGCCACGCTCCCGGCTGCGGCGAGCGGCGTGGTCGTGGGACTCGGCGCCGCCCTCGCCGCGGGCGCCGCGTTCCGCCTCGACACCGCGCTGGGCTGCCTGGCGGTCGCGCTCCTGCTCCAGGTTCTGGCGAACCTCGCGAACGATCTCTCGGACTTCCGGCGCGGCGCCGACACGCCGGATCGGGCCGGTCCCACGCGCGTCGCCGCGGCCGGCCTCGTGACCGAGCGGCAGCTGGAGGTTGCGATCGGACTCACGATCGGGGTCGCGGCGCTGATCGGCCTCTGGCTCGCCTGGGTCGGGGGGCCGGCGCTCGTCGGGCTGGGGGCGCTCGCGATCGTGGCGGCGCTCGCCTACACCGGCGGGCCGTGGCCGTACGGCTACCGCGGCCTCGGCGAGGTGTTCGTCTTCGTCTTCTTTGGCCTCGTCGCGGTGGTCGGGACGGCGTACCTGCAAGCGTTCCGCCTGGAGCCACTCTTCGTCGTCGCCGCGATCCCGGTCGGTGCCCTGACGACCGCCATCCTCGTGGTCAACAACCTGCGCGACATCCCGACGGACTCGGCCGTCGGCAAGCGGACGCTGGCGGTGATGCTGGGCCGCCGCGCGACAGCGGCGGAGTACGGGTTTCTGCTCGCAACCGCGTTCGCGGTGCCGATCGCGCTCCTGCTGGCCGGCTTCGGGATCGTCCAGCTTCTGCCGCTCTGCGCCGTGCCGCTCGTGGGGCCGCTGCTGCGGACCGTCCGCGACTTCCGGGAGCCGCGGCAGCTCAACCCGGTCCTCAAGGGGACGGCCCGGCTCGCGCTCTTCTTCGGGCTGCTGTTCGCCGTCGCGCTCGCGCTGCGGGGGTGGCCGGCATGATCGACCTGCGCGCTGCGCTCGAGGACGTCCCGGTCAGCGGCCTGTCGGCCGTCCGTGTCCGCGTTCCGTTCCGCCGGCCGTTCGCGACCGCGACCGGCATGTGGCTCCATCGCGAGGCGTGGATTCTGTTCGTGGCGGGACCGGACGGCCGGATCGGCGCCGGCGAGGCGGTCCTGGAGCCCGACGCGACCGAGGTGGAAGAGACGCTGCTGGCGCGCCTGATCCGCGAGGCGGCCGATCGCGCGAGGTCCGGCGAGGTGCCCGACGTCGAGGAGCTGGAGCTGCTCGGCACGCCAGGCCGGGCATTCCGCGCGGCGCTTGACGCGGCACGCTTCGACTTGCTGCCACGCGGCGGCTGGGCAGCGGCGGGCGCCGGGGAGGCCGTCGAGCCGTCGGGGCCCGGACGGGCCGGTGCCACGCCCGGCGTGCCCGTCAACGGCACGATCAGTTTCGGCGGGCCGGCGGCCGGCGCGGAAGCCGCGCTGCAGGCGATCGAGGCCGGCTTCACGACGCTCAAGCTCAAGGCGGGCGCGGAGCGCGAGACGCTCGACCTGGTCGCGCGCGTCCGGGCGATTCGCACGGCGGTGGGACCCGACGTCCGCCTTCGCCTGGACGTCAACGGTGCCTGGGACCTGCCGACCGCCGAGGACCGCCTGCGCGCCGTGGCTCGCTTCGGGATCGAATACGTCGAGCAGCCGCTTCCCGCCGACGACAGCGACGGGGCCGCCGAGCTGCGGCGCAGGGTGGACGTCCCGATCGCCGCGGACGAGGCCGCCGCCTCACTGGTCGCGGTGCGGCGGCTCCTCGCCGCGGGCGCGGCGGACCTGCTGGTCGTGAAGCCGGCCCGCGTCGGCGGCCCGATCGCCGTCGCCGAGATTGCCGAGGCCGCCGCCGCCCACGATGTGCCCGTGGTGGTCAGCACGCTCTTCGAGACGGGAATCGGGATCGCGGCTGCGCTGATGGCGGCCGCACAGCTCAGGCACGTGCCCGGGGCGCAGTTCCCGGCACCGCTCGCGCACGGCCTCGCCACGGCGGGGTTGCTGGAGCACGATCTCCTCGAAGAGCCGCTCGTCGTGGAAGCCGGGCGGATGCATCCACCCGGCGGGGCCGGCGCCGGCCGGCTGGGGATCAGCGTGAGCCGACGGGCGGTGGCACGCTTCGCCGCCGAGTTCGTGGAGGCGACCCCGTGAACACGGCGCTGATCCTGCCGATCGCGCTCCGCGGCCACGCCCAATCGACGCCCGATGCGCCGGCGATCCTGGAGCCAGGGCGGAGCTGGAGCTTCGCGGCGCTCGACGCGCACGCCGACGCA
>JADGQG010000096.1 GCA_017882025.1 Chloroflexota bacterium | reverse complement strand
CCCGCCGAGGGTGCCGAGCTTCGGCCCCATGAGGGTGGCGTTGCCGAAGAGATTGACCATCGAGGCGGGCATGCTCCCCACGAGCTTGTCGACCTCGAGTCGGGCTGCGGGGGTCGGGAAGACGGTCCCGATCGCGGCGCCCAGGACGAGGGACAGGCCGCCGAACAACCCCGCGGCAATGATCACCGCGAGCCGCGAGTCGCGGACCGTCTTGCCGTAGATGCTCCCGAGGCCGTAGAAGCGGCTCAGCAGCGGGATGGGCTGGAGCGGCGCCGCCCGGACGGGCAGGCCGGCGTCAACGGCCATGTTCGATCATCTCGACGGGCTGCTGGCCGTACTGGGCCAGGAACGTCTCCTCCAGGCTCGGCTCGCGGCTCACGAAGTCGAGCAGGTCGTACTGCGCGGCGGCCCGGACCACCGGCGTGATCGGCCCGGAGACGCGCAGGCGAAGAAGGTGGTCATCGGCCACGACATCGCTGACGCCGGGCAGGCCCGCGAATGCCGCGATGGGCACCGGGCCCGTGAAGCGCAGCTCCACCTGGTGGTGGGCCAGGTCGCGCAGCGCGTCGACCGTGTCCGTCTTCACGATGCGGCCTTCCCGGATGATCGCGACCCGGCCGCAGGTCTTCTCGACCTCGGAGAGGATGTGGCTGGAGAGGAAGACCGTCCGACCCGCCGCCTTGGCCAGCTGGACGAGCTCGAAGAAGGACTGCTGGACCAGCGGGTCGAGGCCCGACGTGGGCTCGTCGAGGACGAGCAGGTCGGGGCGGTGCTGGAGCGCGATGACGATGCCGACCTTCTGCTTGTTGCCCTTGGAGTACTCCTTGTACCTGCGCGACGGGTCGAGGTCGAGGCGGGCGATGAGCTCAGCCCCGTACGCGGGATCCACGCCACCGCGGAGGTTGGCGAAGTACTCGATGGTCTGGCCGCCGGTGAGGCGGTCGTAGAGCGTGAACTCGCCGGGGATGTAGCCGACGCGGCGGTGGATGGCGACCGGGTCGGCCGACGATTCGATGCCGAAGACACGCGCGCGACCCGAGGTCGGCCGGATCAGGTCGAGGAGGGTGCGGATCGTCGTCGTCTTGCCGGCGCCGTTCGGGCCAAGGAAGCCGAACACCTCGCCCTGCGCGACGGCGAGGTCGACCTCGATGATCCCCCGCTGTTTCCCGTACGACTTCGTGAGCCGCTCGGTCTCGATCACGTTCAATGCGGATACCCTCGACTGCGAGCCCCGCCAGACTGTACGCCCGGGCGCGACTCCGCGTCCCCTGGCCGGCGGGTCGATCAGGTGGATCGGCCCGTGGCCGCTTCCGCCTTCTGCTTCAGCGCGGCCAGCTCGGCCTCCAGGCGCGGGCCGATCCCCGCCCGATCCAGGCGCAGCAAGACGCGACCCACCCGCGTGCGGCCCTCGAGGCGGACCGATCCCGCCACCCGCGTCCCGCCGGCGGCGGGCGTCAGCTCCCAGCGCCGCTCGCCGCAGATCCCCCGGCCGTCGATGCCAACCCGGAACCTTCGGGCTGGCCGTGCCTCGAGGCTCTCCAGCGTGATCCCGATGACCACGAGCCCCACCCGGAAGCGGGCGTGCCGGCGCGCGCCTGCCGCCGGCCAGTCCGGGCCGGCCGGATCGAGGTCCAGCCGTACGTCGCGCCACGTGGAGCAGCTCGGGTCGTGGAGCGCGGCCCATACGACGTCCGGTAGCGCGTCCACAAAGAGGCGGCGCTCGATGGCCCCGCGCAAGAGTCGTGGATGGGGACCAGCAGCCACGCTCATCGCCTCGTGGATCGGCCCGCAGTGTCCATGCCGGGATTATCGCACCGGCCGAGGGGCGCTCCGGGCATGCGCGGGGCCGTCGTCACATGGAGTGCGCAGGCCGCGTCTCGCTCCACGTGAGACTCCGGCTGGCGATCCTCGTGTTCCTGCCCCTTGCTGTCCTTGCGACCGGGCTGGCCGGTCTCGTCTACCTCGTCGCCCAGCAGGAAGGGCGGTGGCTCGCGAACGATCCGCAGGTCCAGCTCGCGGAGGACGCCGCGGCCCGCCTCGACGCCGGTGGGAAACCCGGGGACCAGGTTGGTGCGGCGCCCGTCGACATCGCCCGGAGCCTCGCGCCGTTCGTCGTGGTCTACGGCCCGACCGGCACCATCCTGGCCACCGGCGGCACGCTCGACGGGCAGCCACCGGCCGTGCCCGCCGGCGTCCTGGAGAGCGGGCGCAGCTCCGGCAGGAACGCTGTGACCTGGCAGCCCCGGCCCGAGGTCCGCGTCGCGACCGTCACGGTCCCCTGGAACGGGGGCACGGTGCTCGCCGGGCGGTCGCTCCGGCTGGTGGAGGAGCAGGCGTCCAGGCTCGAGCTGGTCGTCGGCGCCGCCTGGCTGGCCATCCTCGCGGCGCTCGCAGTCGCGGCGCTCATCGTCGCCCACCTCTGGCCGAGGTCGGCCGCGCCCGCCTGAGGCACGTCCGGGGAACCCCGGCCGCTGTCGTGCGTCGGCCAGTCGCGCAACGACTACTTGCCTGCCCGGTTCTTCGGCAGCGGCGGCAGGCCCTTCCTGCCGGCCACCAGGTAGTGCCCGAACCAGGCCCGCGCCTGGACCAGGTTCTCCGCCCGCCGGAACGGCGCGCCCGAGCGGGTCAGCTCGTGCGACTCGTTCGGGACGCGCATGAAGCGGACCGGCCGCTTGAGCGTCCGGAGGACGGCGAAGAGCGCTTCGGCCTGGCCGATCGGGCAGCGCAGGTCGTTCTCCGCGTGCTGGATGAGCAGCGGCGTCCGGATCTTGTCGGCGTATGTCAGCGGCGAGAGCCGCCGGTACAGCTCCGGGTCCTCCCAGGGCTGCGCGCCGAACTCCATCGTCCCGAAGATTCCGCCCGCCAGGTCGCCGGTGAGCATGAGGGTCGCGAGGTCCGTCACGCTCCGACAGGTCATCGCCGCGGCGAAGCGTTGGTCCGCCCCGACGATCCAGTTCGTCAGGTACCCGCCGTACGAGCCGCCCGCGACGCCGAGCCGCTTCGGGTCGGCGATTCCCGCCTCCACGGCCGCGTCGACGTGGGCGAGCACGTCGCGCGTCGGGCCCACTGCCCAGTCGGGGACGTTCGCCGCATTGAAGTCCTGGCCGTAGCCCTCCGAGCCGCGCGGGTTCGTCGCCAGGACGCTGACGCCGGATCCCGCGAGCACCTGGAACTCCCAGCACGGCGCCCAGCCGTAGAGCGTGTGCGGCCCCCCGTGGATCTGGAGGACGAGCGGCGCCGGACCGCCGGCATCGGCGACCGCGCAGAGGATGAGCCACCCCTGGATCTCGATGCCGTCAACGGTTACCCAGCGCTCGGTCGCGGCGCGCAGCTCGATCTCCTCGAGCGCGTCGTCGTTGCAGTGGGTGATGCGCCGCAGCTCGGCGTCGTCGGCCTCGCCGGGGTGGCCGTCTGCGCCCAGGTCGACGACGTGGACGTCGCCGAGCGCGGCCGGGTCCGACTTGATGACCACAACGCGAACGCTGCCTGTCGGACGCCGAACGGCATCCCAGCCGGAGAGGTAATGGCGTCCGTCCGTCAGCCGTTCCACCTCGCCGTCGTCGAGCGCGATGCGCCAGAGCTCGTAGCTTCCCCGGATCGGTGCCGTGAACAGGAGATGCCGGCCGTCCGGCGTCGCCCACAGGTGGGCAGGCTCGCCCGGCGTGATGTCGCTGCCCATGCCCGATCCGGGCATCAGGTCGTGGCGGCCGGAGAGGTTGCGCCCGCCGCCCTTCGCGGCCTCGCTGCCGTCCGCCGCGAACAACCAGATGTCGTTGCGGCTCCCTCCGGCGCGCGGGTAGCGGTGACCCAGCAGGGCAACGGTCCGCCCGTCCGCCAGCCAGGCGGGGGTTCCGAACGCCGAGCCGGCGCCGTCCGTGATCCGGATGTCGCGACCGCTCGCGACGTCCACGACGCGGACGTCGAACTGCCAGTCGAGGTCCGGGTCGCGACCGCCCTGGGCGACGTACGCGACGCGCATGCCATCCGGCGAGAAGACCGGGTCATCGTGGCTCGTGCGGCCCGTCGTGAGCCGCCGGGCTGCGCCGGTGGCGACGTCCACGATCCAGAGGTTGCTCACGTGGTCGTAGATGAAGCCCGGCCCATTGAGCATGTTCTGGAGTCGATCGAGGTAGCGGTAGTCGGAGGTCGGCGGCGCACCCGGTTTCGGCGGCGCGGCCTTGCCGCGGGCTCGGGTGTCCGCTTCGCGCGTGGGCGCGCGCGAAGCGCTCCGAACGACGAGCGAACGGCCGTCGGGTGACCAGGCGAAGCCGTCGACCCCCCGGGGAAGGTCGGTCAGCCGGCACGCCTCGCCGCCGTCGAGCGGGAGCAGGTGGACCTGGGTGCCGTCCTCGCGGTCCTTCGGCGCATCCGGCTCCTCCTCGGTGACCGGCCGGCGGTCGGACAGGAACGCGAGCGTGCGCCCGTCCGGCGAGAACCGCGGGTGCGTGTCGTGGCGGACCCCGAGCGTCACCTGGCGCGGAGGCGCGCTACCGTCTGCCGGCGCCAGCCAGATCGCGTGGCGGTAGGCGTCCCTGCCGGGCGCGGCCGTCTGGATGGTGAACGCGACGAGCTCGCTGTCCGGCGAGAGGTGCGGATCGGTCGGGATCCGGAACCGGTAGAGGTCCTCGGGTTGCGGCGGACGCGACATGAAGTGCCTCGGATGTGGATGGGCTGCCGGCGGCTAGCACTCGGCGCGAGACGATAGTAGCGAACCGGGCAATTTGGAGGGCGATTCGGGCGCTGCCGCCGTGCAGCGGCACGCCGCGCGGGAGGATGATGGCCGCACGTAGCATCGGAGGCGATCCCATGCGCATCCTCCTCGCCGTGGACGGCTCCCCCTCCGCCACCCGTGCGCGCGATCTCGTCACAAGCCTCCCGTGGCCGACGGGCTCAGAGGTCCGGGTCGTGGCGGCGCTCGATGTCGCCCCGGCACTCTGGGGTGGCCCGTGGATCCCGGCGATCCCGGCGGGCGCCGACGAGTACGAGGCCCACGCCCTCAGCGAGCTGACGTCGGTGATCGACACCGCCCGCGAGCCGCTCGAAGCCGCGGGCCTGACCGTGGAGACCGACCTGCTTCGCGGCGCTCCCGCCTTTGCGATCCCTGCGGACGCGAAGCTCTGGAAGCCGGACCTTACGGTGGTCGGGAGCCGCGGCCACGGACCCGTGGAATCCGCGCTGCTGGGATCCGTGTCATCCGCGGTGGTCGATCACGCCCAGGCGCCGGTCCTCGTGGCACGCGGGGATCACGTGCGATCGATTCTCCTTTGCGAGGATGGTTCGCCGGCCGGGATGGCCGCGCGCGATCTCGTGCTGGGCTGGTCGGCGTTCTCCGGGATCCCCGTCCGCGTGGTCGGCGTGGTGGACGTGGCCGCGCCGTGGCGCAGCGGGATCGCCCCCACCATGTTCCCAGCGACAATGGACCTCTACACGGACATGATCACGAATTCGCGCGAGACGTACGGACAGGTTGTTGCGGCGACGGTCGCCACGCTCCAGGCCGCGGGCCGGACCGCCGAGGGAGAGCTGCGCGAGGGCGATCCCGCCGACCAGCTGGTCCAGGCTGTCCACGACATCGCCGGTGACCTGATCGTGATCGGCTCGCGCGGCCACACCGGGCTCAGCCGGATCGTGATGGGAAGCGTGGCGCACAGCGTCCTGCTCCACGCCCGGTGCTCGGTGCTCGTGGTGAAGCAGCCACACCAGCACCGGTAGCGCCCGCCGGTCGCAGCAGGTCGGGACGCGGCGGCGCCTGCGCTACCGACGCCCCCGGGCTGCCTCCACCACCGCCCGCAGCGTCGGCCGCTGCCCGTAGAGGAGGACGCCGGCCCGGTAGACCCGGATCGCCAGCCAGAGCGCCGCGGCGATCGCCGCGACCAGGAGCGCGACTGCGAGCGCAACCTCGCCGGCCGAGACGTGCCCGACCATGAGCCGGACGAGCATGAGGTACGGGCTGAAGAACGGGACCAGGGAGAGCGGCGCGACCCACGCCGCGTCGGGCGCATTGGTTGCGATCGCCGCCCCCATGTACCCGCCGAACGAGAGGAGGAGCATCGGGAGCGCGACCTGCTGGACGTCCTCCTGGCGGCTCACCAGCGATCCGGCCGCCGCGTACAGGAGCGCCGAGAGCGCGAACCCAAGCAGGAAGAAGACCCCGAACGCGAGGAGGATCCCGCCGGTCAGCCCGACCAGCGGCCCGTCGTCGGCCCCGCCATCACCGAGCAGCAGCCGCGCCAGCGGCGCCTGGAGGATGAGAACCCCGACGGCCGGGACCACGATCGCCGCGTACTGGGTCAGTCCCGCCGCACCAACGCCCAGGACCTTGCCGCCGAGCAGCTCGCCGGACGTGGCCGCGTTCAGCATCAACTCCATGACGCGGCTGCCCTTCTCTTCGGCCACGCTCGTCGCCACCCACATGCCGTAGGTCACCGACGTGATGAAGACGAGGATGACGAGGATCGTGGCGAGGATCGCCCGGCTCGCGGCATCCGTCTCGGGCTGCGGCACCGGGGCGGCGGTGTCCGCGGCGGTGACCCGGAAATCGCCGACCAGCCCACCGACCGTGCCGACCCGGTCGTTCACCGCGACCGCGAGGGTCGCGAGCCGCATCAGGACCACCTGCCGCCCGCCCGGGGGTGCGTTCGTCACGTACTCGAAGCTGGGCGTCCCGGCGGCATCGCGACCGACCAGCAGGAGGCCGGCGAGGTCGCCGCCGACCACTCGCGCCCGCGCGGCCGGGACGTCCGCGGCCGGCTCGATCGCCCAGGCCTGCCTCGCCGTCGGGTCGAGCTGGGTTCGCCCGTTGAGGACGGTGTCAAGCGATCGGACCGCCAGGGCCTGGAGCGCGGCGTCGTCGGCGTGCACGGCCAGCCGGACAACCGCCTCGCGGTCCAGGGCCCGGACGAGGATCGGAACCAGGCCGGTGCCCGCGGCGACGGCGGCCAGCAGGAGCGTGGAGAGGACGAAGGCGCGGCTGCGCACGCGAACGCGGTACTCGCGGCGGGCCACCAGCCGCACGTTGCGCAGGAACGGGCCGAGGCCGCTCGGGCTCATCCGGGGAGTCTGCCCGATCTCTACGCGACCCATGCGCGCCCGGAGACCCGGAGCACATGCGCGAATGCCGCGGGGGCCAGCGCCACGATCGCCACGAGGGCCCAGTCGCCCGCGTCGAGCGGCGCCGCCCGGAACGCATCCGCGAGCGCCGGGACGACCGGGATCGCGGCCTGCACGACGACCACGAGAATCGCGGCCGCCAGCAGGGCGCCGTTCCGCGGCAGCCGCCAGACGGGGA